>JAIQGG010000001.1:600000-766580 GCA_020072785.1 Terriglobia bacterium
CGCCCCGGCAGCCATGTTCTACCCAGATGCCGCGTTCATCGTAGCCCCAGGTGCGGCCGTAGACGCAGTCGGTATCGCTGCGCTGGCGGATCAGGCGCGCCCCACGGCTGGTGTCGGCCTCGCAGTAATGGCGGCCCAGCACCGGGGAAGCGCAATAGATGGACTGCGAGTCACCGCCGGCCGTCCAGCCGGCATTGCCGATTTCGAAATCGGCGCGGCAGCCGTGGTCCACCCAGATGCCGCGGGGGGTGTAGCCCCAGGTGCGGCCGTAGAGGCAGTCGGTTTCGCTGCGCTGGCGCGCCAGGCGCACCCCATGATGCGTGTCGGTGGGGCAGAAATTGCGCTCCATGTCCTCGGAGGAGCAGTAGATGGTGAAGGTTTGTCCCCAGCCGCTCCAGCGGGCTGTGCCGGTCTGAAAGTCGGCGCGGCAGCCGCGATCCACCCAGATGCCGCGGTCGTCATAGCCCCAGGTCTGGTTGAAGACACAGGCGGCTTCGCTGCGCTGGCGGAGGAGCTGCACGCCGTCGCGCGTATCCGCGGGACACTGATTGCGGTGCATGTCGTCGGAGGCGCAATACAAGCTCGCCTGCTCCTGCGGCGCAGCCGGAACCGGTCGCGGGCTGGCCAAGCTGGTGCGCGCAAAACTGCCGCCGGTGAGAACCACGGCCGCGAGTGCTGCCAGTAAAACACGGAAGAATGCCTTCATGGGAATTCGCCTCCAACGCACAGGGATGCTCGCTGCGAACCTTGCCGGAGGTCCGGGGCCGGCCGCCGGGCACCACTGAGGGTTTCTCCTGTGATTAGAGCAAAGACCCCGGGGAGGAACAAGGCGCGGGAGCGGGTGTTTTACCCGGAAGTGCACTGCCAGGAAGTACAGGCAAAGAAAAGGCGAATCCCGCGAAGCGGCGCGGTCCGCCACGGCGCGAGCGGAACTACGGCATGATGATGCGCGGTTCGGCGCGCTGCAGCTCGGGGGACTGCGAGAACTGGCTGCGCAGGAACTCGACAAAGCGCCGGGAGCGCGGGCGGCCGTTGCTGCGCAGCAGGCCCATGCGGTAGAGGAAGACGAGCAGGGCGAAGATCTCGCCGTCCTTTATTTCGGTGACTGCGAAGCGGTCAACAGCGGGCGGGAGACCGGGTTGCCCGGCTTCGTGCTGTCTGGCTTCGCGGAGGAATTGCGTGAGCTCGCTGTAGAGAGCGCGCGCCGCGGAGGCCTCGGGCGGTCTTTCGTAATGGATGCCGCTGGCCAGAGTTTTCCAGGTTTCCGCGAGGGCCTGCAGGGCGGCGAGGACATCGGGATCGTTGGCGGCAGGCTGCGCGGCGGCAAACTTGGCGATGCTGAAGGCCAGGCCCTCGAGCAGGGACTGGCGGGTGTGGATGACGTCGCGGGGGAGGTCCACGCCGAGGAACGGAGTGTCCGCGGGAACGGGGCGCTGATGCGCGTCCTCGTAGCGGTGCGCGGCGACGAGATAGGCGCAGCCGGGCGGGCAGTCAATGGTCACTTCGCGCGCCGTGCCGCAGCAGACCGGGCAGATCGTTTCGCCCTTGGCCGGGCAGAAGCGCACGGATTTTCTCTTTTCGCAGAGGGGACAAGACACGGCGGCTCCCTTCGCAGTGGCGGCGAAAAGAATACCCGGCGCGCGGGGAAAAGACAAAGCGCGCCGGGTGTTCCGCGATCCATTTTTCCGGAAGCTACTTCAGGGATTCCGGATCCGAGAGATTCTTGGGCGACTTCTTGTTGAGCAGCGCAACGAGTTGCTGGCCGCTAGGGGGAGTGCGCGCGGCGCCCTTGCGGATAATGTCCTCGGCTCCGATCTTGCGCCCGTAGATTTTTTCGTTGGAGCGGTTGTCCTGGCGCAGCGTCGAGCCCTCGAGAGAGATGCCGGCGAAAAGGCCGCGCGAGCGCGAGTAGGTGAGCATTTCGGCGCGCATGGTGACATCGCTGGCGGCCGCGGCGTCGCGGCCCTTGGGACCGGCGGCTGCGGCGGCATCGGCGCCGAGCTTCACTTTGCTTTTCAGCAGCGCCTTGGCGCCGCGCGGGTTCATCACCAGGATCACGAAGTCGGTGGCCTGGCCGCCGAGCTGGAAGCCCACGCCCACGCCTTCCAGACGCATCATGGCCGGAGCGCTCCACGGCCCGGTGTAGTGTTCACCGGTGCGGCAGGTCATGGCGCCCTTGCCGTAGTTGCCGCTGAAGCCGAAGGCGATCTTGACCACCGAGGGAATCACGATGACGCACTCGGCCTTGTCCAGCAAGTCGCTGGGAATGTCATCGGGAACATCCAGGATTTCCTTGAGAACGGTGCCGCAGTTGTCCAGCCGATCGGTTTCCTTCTTGTCCTCGGCCGAAAGCGGAAGGACGGTGAGTGCCAGGATTGTCAGTAGAGATAGGATGCGCTTGCTCACAATTCACCTCGTCGGTTTTCTCTGGGCTGGTTCATCATAGGGGTTCTGCGAAGCGGGTGCAACGATGCTTTGCAGCGCCAGCCTTGCGGCTGGACCTGAAGCGGTAAGATGCCGGGGACGGGGGTACGGTTGGCCCGCGGCCTGCTAGACTAGCCCTTGTCCCGGTGGCCTGGAAGGAGTGCGGCGTGTACGTTTTGCGAAGCGGGAGAGGCAGGGGAGTTGCGCTGGCGCTGGGCATGTGGCTTGGCGGAGCCGCGGCGGGGTTTGCGCAGCAGCCGCCCGCCGTGGCGAAAGACGCGGCGCAGCCTGTCTGCTGCGCGGTGCTTGGCGGCGCGGGCGAAGCCGCGCTCTCCCCGGAAGGGAAGAAGCGTTTCGCGGACGACGCCGAAAAACTGCTGGGCGCTGCGCCGGCCGGCAAAGCCGAGTGGGGAATCCTCGTCGTGGACGCGCAGTCCGGGGAGACGGTTTACCAGCGCGACGCGGAGAACTATTTCGTGCCGGCTTCCAACATGAAGCTGTTCACCACGGCCCTGGCGCTGGCGCGCCTCGGCCCGGACTACCGCTTCCGCACCACGCTGGAGACGCGCGGCGCGCTCTCCAGGAAGGGCCGGCTGGCGGGTGACCTGGTGCTGGTGGGACGCGGCGATCCGAATCTTTCCAGCCGCAAGTTCCCTTTCGTGAAAGAAGCGGAGTTCGACGGCGCGCCGGAGAGAGCGCTGGCGGAGCTGGTGGATCAGGCCGTGGCGCGGGGCCTGCGCGAGATCCGCGGCGACGTGGTGGCCGACGACAGCTACTTTCCGCGCGAACGCTATCCCAGCGGCTGGGAAGTGGACGACATGGTGTGGTCGTACGGCGCGGCGGTCTCCGCCATCGTGGTAAATGACAACACGGTGACGCTGACGCTGGTGCCGGGCGCGGCACCGGGAAAGCCCGCGGCGGTGACTCTCGAGCCGTGGACGCGCGATTTCACCCTGCGCAACGAAGTGCTCACGTCGCCGCCGGGCGCGAAGCCGGACCTGACGCTGACCCGCGAGCCCGGAGCGCCGCTGGTGGTCCTGCGCGGCACCTATCCGCTGAAGGGCGAGCCGCGCAAGATGCTCCTGGCGATCGAGGAGCCCGCCGAACACGCCGCGGCGCTGCTGAAGCGCTTGCTGGAGGAGCGCGGGGTGCGTGTGCGCGGCACGGCGCGGGCGCAGCACGAGCCGCCGGCGTCCCATGGCCTCGTGGGTCCGGCGCGCGAATCTCAGGTGCTGGCCGAACATCTCTCGGTGCCGCTGGCGGACGCCGTGCAGACGGTGAACAAAATGAGCGAGAACCTGCACACGGAGCTGCTGCTGCGCGCGGCGGCGCGGCAGAGAGGTCCGTGGAGCACGGCGGAGGACCTGGCGAAGTTTGCCGCGGAGTTTTACGCCGAGGCGGGCATCGCGGCCGGGGACGTCATCCAGACGGACGGCTCGGGGCTGTCGCGGCACGACTTGGTGACGCCGCGGGCGGTGGTCACGCTGCTGCAGTATGCCGCGCGCCAGACGTGGTTCCCCGCGTACTACGCGTCGCTGCCGGTGGCCGGCGCGGACGGCACGCTGCTCGACCGCCTGAAGAATACGCCGGCGGCGGGGCGCATCCACGCCAAGACCGGCTCGGTCGAGCACGTGCGCTCACTCTCCGGGTTCGCGGAGCTGCCCGGGGGGCGGCAAGTGATCTTTGCGATTTTGTCGAACAATCAGGGTGCGACGAATCACGAAGCCACGGCGGCGCTCGATGCGTTGTGCGTCGCCCTGGTGGAAGACCTGGGCCAGGCCCCGGCCGCGCCCTAGACGAGTTACGCGTTTCAAATTTCGAGTTTCGGATTCCTTCGGTTTCAGCGAAAGAGAAGATGTCGAGGACAGCGGTCGAGGTGCTGGAATTTGACGGGCTGCGCGAGCTGCTGCGGCGGAGGACGACGTGCGCGCCGGGGTGCCGCGCGGTGGACGCGCTGGCCCCGGACGCGGAGCGCGCCGCGCTGGACGCGGCCTTCGCGCTGATCCGCGAGGCGCGGGAGTGGCTGCGCGCCGGCCAGGAGCTGGGCTTCGGCGCGCTGGCCGATCCGCAGCCGTGGCTGGCGCTGCTGGCGCCGGAAGAAGCCGCCGCGGACGCCGCGGTAGGCGCGATCCTCGATCCCGCGCAGCTGCTCGATGCGGCGTCGCTGCTGGAGACGGCGGGCTGGCTGCAGCAGCAATTTCGCGGGGAGACCGCGGAGAAATTCCCGGAGCTGGCGTCGCGCGCGGCTGCGCTCGCCGATTTCCGCGCCCCGCTCACGGCCATCCGCCGCTGCATCCTCCCGAACGGCGAAATCAGCGACGACGCCTCGCCGGCGCTGCGCCGCATCCGCGCCAGCGCGGTGCAGACGCGCGACTCCATCCAGAAATTGCTGAAGCAGATCCTGCGCGCGCGCGGGGCCGGGGCCGGCGAGGACTACGTCACGCTGCGCAACGACCGCTTCGTGATTCCGGTGCGCGCGGAACACCGCCGCGCCGTGCCCGGCGTGGTGCACGGCGCGAGCGCCACCGGGCAGACGCTCTTCCTCGAGCCGCTCGAAGCGCTCGACGCCAACAACCAGCTGGTGCAGCTGGCCGAAGAAGAGGCCGCGGAAATCACGCGCATCCTGCAGGAGCTTACCCGGCGGCTGCAGATGCAGCTTCCCGAGCTGCAGCGCGCGGCGCAGACCATCGCCGAGGTAGACAGCGTGTTTGCGCGGGCGCGCTTTGCCCGCGAATTCGACGCCGCGATTCCGGAGTTCAGCGATACGCCCGCGCTGCGGCTGGTGGATGCGCGGCATCCGGTGCTGGAGGACAAGCTGCGGCGCGAGGGCCGCGCCATCGTGCCCATGACGCTGGCGCTCGGCGGCGAAGAGCGCGTGCTGGTGATCAGCGGGCCGAACACCGGCGGCAAGACCGTGGCGCTGAAGACCACGGGCATGGCCGCCCTGGCCGCGCAGTCCGGGATTCCGGTGACGGCGCAGCGCGCGGTCCTGCCGCTCTTCGACCGCGTGCTCGTGGATATCGGCGACGAGCAGTCGATTGCCGCGGACCTCTCCACGTTTTCCGCGCACATGTTCAACTTGAAAGCGATGCTCGAGGCCGCGACGCCGCGCTCGCTGGTGCTGGTGGACGAAATGGGCACAGGCACGGCGCCGGAAGAGGGCGCTGCGCTGGCCGTGGCGCTGCTCGACGAGTTTCGCGCGAAGAACTGCATCGTGCTGGCGACCACACACCACGACCGGCTGAAGAGTTACGCTTCGACGACGCCGGGCGTGGTCAACGCCGCGGTGGAGTTCGACGACGTGAACCTGCGGCCGACCTACCGCCTGATGGTGGGCGTGCCGGGCGGCTCGAGCGGCATCGCCATCGCGCAGCGGCTGGGCATCGGCGCGCCGATCATCGCGCGGGCCCGGGCGCTGCTGGCGCCGGAGACGCGCGAGGCCGCCGACCTGATCGCCTACCTGCACCGCAGCCGCGACGAGCTGGACCGCATGCGCCAGCAGATGACCGACGAGCGCCACGCGCTTGAGCAGGAACGGAAAAAGCTGCGCACCGAGTGGGTCGAGCGCCAGCAGAAGCGCATCGCCGAGCTGGAAGTGAAATTCGCGGAGATGCAGAAGCGCTTCGACCACAACGTCGCGGGCGTTGTGGAAGCTGTGAAGGAACGCGAGCTGCGCGCGCAGATGGAGAAGAGCGCGCGGCGCAAGATGCAGGAGGTGCGCGGCGAGGCCAAGGAAGAGCTGAACGCCGCCGTGGTGCAAACGCTTTCGGAATCGCAGGCCGACCTCGGCCCGGGCGTGGCCCCGGCCGAAGCGGTCAGCGCGGAGCGGCTGGTGCCCGGCGCGCGCCTCATCGTGAAAGGATTTCGCCAGCCGGTCGTGCTGCGCCGCCTCGATGGCTCCTCCGCCGAAGTGGAAGCCGGCCCGCTGCGCATGAAAGTGGCCGTCGAGGAGATCACCGGCGTCGAGGCGCCGCGCGCCCCCGGCAAGGCCGCCGCGCCGGGGAAGCCGCGCGGCGTCACGGTCCACGCCGCACCCGGCGAAGGCGCGGCCACTGGCGAGATCAACGTGATCGGCTTGACCGTGGAGGAAGCCACGCGCCGCGTGGACAAATTCCTCGACGAGGCCACGCTCGCCAACCTGGTGCGCGTGCGCATCATCCACGGCCACGGCACCGGCGCGCTGCGCAAAGGCCTGGCGGAATTTCTTTCCAGCCATCCACTGGTCGAGCGCTTTGCCTTCGAAGCCGAAGAGCGCGGCGGCAAAGCCATTACAGTTGTAGAATTACGGGCATGAAGATGGCTGATCCGAAACTCGAAATGCGAAATTCGAAAATCGGCCTTTCCGCGGTGCACGGCGATGCACGAATCCGGGATTTCACAGACTTGGCCGTGTGGAAACTGGCCAGGGAGCTGCGTAAGAACATCTACTCGCTGACTCGAAAGTTTCCTCCCGATGAGAAATATTCTCTTGCTTCCCAGGTGCGGCGCGCTGCGATCTCCATCACGGCAAACATTGCCGAAGGATTTGGACGGTATTCGTATCAGGAAAATATCCAGTTTTGCCGCCAGGCACGCGGTTCGGCCTTTGAAGTGCGCGACCATCTGGTCACAGCCCAGGATGAAGGCTATTTCACCGCCGCGGAACATCGCCTCATGGATGATCTAGCCCAACGTGTCATCCAAACCTTGAACGGGTATATTCGTTCCACGCAGGCCAGGCAGAGTGCCAAGGCGCAGGCGAAGAGTTAGGAGCAATTTCGAGTTTCGAATTTCGTACTTCGAACCATGGCGGAAGCGGGATCATTCGCGGACAAGGTGAAGCAGCAGGCGGACATCGTCCGCGTGGTGGGCGAATACGTGCGGCTGAAGAAGAGCGGGCAGAACTTCACCGGGCTGTGCCCCTTCCACTCCGAGAAGTCGCCGTCGTTCGCGGTGCATCCGGTGAAGCAGATCTATCACTGCTTCGGCTGCGGCGTCGGCGGCGACGTCTTCCAGTTCGTCATGGAGATGGAGAAATGCGGCTTTCCGGAAGCCGTGCGCACGGTCGCGGAGAAATGCGGCATCGCGGTTCCCGCGCCGCGGGAGCGTTCGCCGGAAGAGCGCAAGGAGAACCAGCAGCGCGCGCAGCTCGTGGAGATGCACCGCGAGGCCCAGGCGTTCTTCGTGAAGTGCCTGGAGGGCACGGCGGAGGGCAAGGCGGCGCGCGCGTATCTGGAAGACCGCGGCCTGGATAAGGAAGCGATGGCGCGCTTCGGTCTGGGCTACGCGCCCAGCGGCGGCGACGTCCTGCTGCGCCATCTGAAACAGCGCTATCCCGACAAACTCCTCCTGGAGTCCGGGCTCATCTCCCGCGATCAGAGCGGCCGGCTCTTCGACCGCTTTCGACGCCGCGTCATTTTCCCCATCGCCAACGAAGCGGGAAAGATCGTGGCCTTCGGCGGGCGGGCACTCGGCGACGACATGCCCAAGTACCTGAATTCGCCGGAGACGCCCATCTATTCGAAGAGCAACGTGCTCTACCACATGGACCGCGCCAAGGAAGCGCTGCGCCGCCAGGATTTCGCGGTGCTGGTCGAAGGCTACATGGACGCCATCGCGGTGGCCCGCGCGGGGGTGAGCAACGTGGTGGCCAGTTGCGGCACGAGCCTCGCCGAGCCGCAGATCAAGCTCCTGGGCCGCTTTACCAGGCGCGTGGTGGTGAACTACGACCCGGACACCGCGGGACAGGCGGCCACGGAGCGCTCGCTGGCGCTGCTGCTGGAGCAGGATTTCGAAGTGCGTGTCCTGGCGCTGCCGCCGATTGGCGATAAGAAAGCCGACCCGGACCTGTTCATCCGCGAGAAGGGCGCCGGGGCCTATCTCCAGCAGCTGAAGGAGGCGCCGCCGTACGTGGATTACCTGATCGCGCGGGCCCGGCAAATGGATCTGACCACCGGTGAGGGCAAGCTGCGCGCGGTGAACTACCTGATGCCCTACCTGCAGAAAATTCCCAACAAGCTGCTGCGCTCGGAATGGGCCACGCGCGTTTCCCAGCAATTGCGCGTGGATGAACCGGTGCTGCGCGAATCGCTGCGCAAGGCCGCGGCGGAGCGGCGCAGCGAAGTGAAGGCCAAACCCGAGCTGGTCGGCCGTCCGGCGCGTCCCGTGGAGCGGCGGCTGATCCGCATGCTGGCCGAGGCCGAGGAATTCCGCGTGGTCCTGGCGCAGCACCTGCAGGAGAGCCAGCTCTATCTAGGCCTGGAAACGGAGAAGATCATCGCCGCGCTGATTCTGGCCAATCTTTCCGGGGAGCCGGTGCAGGTGACGGAACTGGCGGGGATGCTCGAGGAGCGCGAGCGGCGGCTGCTATTCGAGATTCTCTTCGAAGGACCGATCGAGGCCCGCTGGGAAGAGGCGGAGAGCTGCCTGGAGGCCCTGCGCAAGCGCCGGATGGAGCGCGAACTGGCGGAATTGCAGCGGCAGATCGAAGCCAGCCCTTCGGGGCCGCAGATGCGCGCTCTGCTGGAGCGCAAGCAGACGCTGATGCGCCAGATGCTGCCGTCGCCCGAGTCCCCGGAACGCCCGCAATAGCCTCCTGATAAGTCTTGCGCACACTGGCAGTTACGTTACGCCTCTGCACGCGGCTCGGCCCCAGCCTCCGGAGGACAAACGCAGGCCCCCGACGCCACGGATAGCGGGAATCGTAGGCGCGGGGGGTGGAAGAAGGACGTTGACGGGATGGGACTCAAGTGTGTAACGTACTAGGGTTTAGCGGGTAACGGAACTGCCCCGTTTTGCATCTATACGGTAAGGATGTTCTCAGGGCTGAGGGACATCTTCTCCCCTGGCGCAAGAAGGACAGCGCGGGGAAGCCGGTGAGCGGGCAGCGGTGCGGAAGGAATCTCACGACAAATGATCGTCGAACAGGGAGATTTCGCCTGTTCCTTGTGCGGCGGATAGCGCGCCTCCGGGGAGCATCTGGCTGCTCCTGACGGATGACGGCCCCGCGCGGCATGGGCGTTTTATGGGCATTGCGGAAGTGATGCGCGCAGCAGGCGCGCGGCAGCCGGACGGAAAATTTGCGGTAAAGGCGGAGGAGTTTCGTGGCGCTGGCTCTTGAAGAAAAATATGATGCCGTACGGCAGCTCATTGCCATGGGCAAGGAGCGCGGGTATCTGCTGTACGACGAGGTCAACGACACCCTTCCGGCCGAGGTGCATTCCTCCGAAGAGATCGACGACCTGCTCTCGACCTTCGAGCGCTACGGCATCGACATCTACGAAGACGCCGCGACGGCCAAGGCCGCGCGCGCGGCGCTGGAGCTGGCCGAGCCCGGCGCGGAAGCCGAAACCCGGGAAGAGCCGCACGCCGAAGAGTCCGAGCTGGACCTGACCCCCGGGGCGCTGGAGAAGACCAACGACCCGGTGCGCATGTACCTGCGCGAGATGGGCACGGTGCCGCTGCTGACCCGCGAGGGCGAAGTGGCCATCGCCAAGCGCATCGAGCGCGGGCAGCTGGTGGTGATGAAGACCATCACCCGCTCGCCGATCGTCATCAAGGAGCTGATCGCCGTGGGCGAGGACTTGCGCAAGGGCGCGCGCTCCATCAAAGAGATCGTGCAGTTCGACGATGAAGAGCTCACCGAAGAGAAGATCGCCAACAAGACCAAGCAGACCCTGAAGAAGATCGAAAAGATCGAGAAGCTCTACGAGACGGCGCTGAAGCTCGCCGCGAAGCTCGAAAAGATCCAGAAATCCAAGAAGAGGCAGTATGTCCGCGCGAAGTGGGAGCTTTCGCGCACGCGCATCGAGATCTCCCTGGGCATGCGCGATTTCGAGTTCAACCCCTTCGAGAAGAAGCGCCTGATCGACAAGATGCGCGGCACCATCGAGCGCCTGCAGTCGCTGGAGCGCGAAGCGGGCCGCCTGGAGCGCCGAGTGGACGCCTCCAAGGGCGAGACGGCCTCGGAGGCGCGCAAGGAGCTGCGCTCGCGGCGCTCCGAGCTGAAGGACATCGCCGAGCGGAGCGAAGTCGGCGTGACCGACCTGAAGCGCACCCTGGTGGTCATCCACCGCGGCGAAGCCGAAGCCGAACAGGCCAAGAAGGAACTGATCGAGGCCAACCTCCGCCTGGTTGTTTCCATCGCCAAGAAATATACCAACCGCGGCCTGCAGTTCCTGGACCTCATCCAGGAAGGCAACATCGGCCTGATGAAGGCCGTGGACAAGTTCGAATGGCGCCGCGGCTACAAGTTTTCCACCTACGCGACGTGGTGGATCCGCCAGGCCATCACCCGCGCCATCGCCGATCAGGCGCGCACCATCCGCATCCCGGTGCACATGATCGAGACCATCAACAAGCTCGTGCGCACCAGCCGCCAACTGGTGCAGGAACTGGGCCGCGAGCCCACCAGCGAAGAGATCGCCAAGCGCATGGACATCCCGGTGGGAAAGGTGCGCAAGATCCTGAAGATCGCGCAGGAACCGATTTCCCTGGAGACGCCCATCGGCGAGGAAGAAGATTCGCATCTCGGGGACTTCATCGAGGACAAGGCCGTGGTCTCGCCCTCCGATGCGGTCATCAACCTGAACCTCAAGGAACAGACCTCCTCGGTGCTGAAGACGCTGACGCCGCGCGAGGAGAAGGTCATCAAGATGCGTTTCGGCCTGGACGACGGCTCGGAGCACACCCTCGAGGAAGTCGGCCAGTCGTTTGCGGTGACGCGCGAGCGCATCCGGCAGATCGAAGCCAAGGCTCTGCGCAAGCTGCGCCACCCCTCGCGTTCGCGCAAGCTGCGCGCGTTCCTCGAGGGCCCCTCGCGGGATTACCTCTAAAAAGAGGCGAGCGGCCGAAACACGAAACTCGAAATACGAAACACGAAACAAAAAAACGCCTCCGAGACGCTCGGAGGCGTTTTTGTTATTCCTGCCGGTGCGTGTTGCCTTATTCGCAGTTGAGATCTTTCCGGCACCGGGTCTTCTTCGACGGCTGGGTGTGCGGCGCGCGCAACTTCAGGGAGCGGTGCTGCGCGCGCGCACTTCCTCCGAGGTCAGTCCGTAGAGCGGCGGCGTGGGAACGCCGAGAATGCCGAGATAAATGTAGATCTGCCCGCGGTGATGGATTTCGTGTTCGACCATCGCGCGCAGCCATTTCCACACCGGAATTTCCACCCCGCCCGGCGTCTTGCACTTGCCCTGCAGCTCCTCGCCGCTCAGCCGCGCAAAAATCTCCCGCGATTCCGCGTGCAGCCGCTCCAGGAAAGCCAGCACGGCTTCCCGGCCTGCGGCCAGCTCCTGGCCGTGGCTGGTGTAGCGGCTCGGCCGGCCTTGGATGGTTTCCGCGAACATGTGACGCTCGGCCACGGCGATGTGCCGCACCAGATCGCCGAGCGTAAATTTCCCCGGCGCGCAGCTCCATTCGATCTTGTCCGGCGGAATGCAGCGCGCCACGCGCAACGTGCGCTCGCGCACGTTTTCGAAGTACTGCAGAAACGGCTGGATGGTGCGGATTTCCATGGGCGGCTTCTCCCCTGTGCCGGCGGCTTCCTGAGATTATCGCAAAAGCTGGCGGGCGCGCGTGGCCGAGAAGGTGGCGGCGGCGTAGAGCAGGGCCAGCAGCACGAAGCCGGCGGCGATCCCCGCGCTCTGCGCGATCCAGCCCAGGGCCACGCTCATGGATACTTGCAGCGAAGTCGTGAGGATGGCGATGGCCGATTGCGTCCGCCCCATGAAGTGCCGCGGCACGATGCCCAGCAGCGCCGACTGCGCCACCACTCCGCCCACCGCGCGGCACAGCCCCGAAGCCGCCTGCAGGGCCACCGCTCCCGCGAGAAAGGCCACGAAGGGAATGGCCAGGTGCGCCGCCGCGAGGCTGGCCATGGCCAGGACGTAAACGTTCAGGCGCAGCTTCCGCGGCAGCTGGCTGGCGATGAGCCCGCCGGCAACGGCGCCCAGCGCCCAGCCCGCTTCCAGAAAGCCCAGCCCGCGCGCCCCGGCGCGCAGGACGTCGTTGGCCAGCGCCACCAGCACCACGTTGGCGCTGACCACGCTGGCCATCATTACCGCGTGCGTCACCCCCAGCGCGCGCACCACCGGCTGCTGCTTCAGGTACGCGAAGCCTTCCTTCAGGTCGGCGTAGATGGCCAGCGACAGCCCCGCTTCGGCGACGGCGGGCATTTCGCCGCTCTCCAGCGCTTCCGCGGTGGCTTCCGTGGCTTCGGAATATTCGCGCGGGTAATTCTGCTTCTGCCGCGGGGAGATGTAGCCGCGCCGCACGCGGTACAGGCAGAACGCGGAAACGAAGTAGGTCAGGCCGTCGATGGCCAGGATCCCGGCGATGCCCGCGCTGTCGTAGACGAAGCCCACGAACGACCCGGCAATGAGCATGCCGCTCTGCACCCCGATGAGCGTGGCCGCGCTGGCTCCGGTGTACTGGCTCGGCGGGATCACCTCCTGCACCAGCGCGTTGACCGTGGCCCAGTACATTGCCGAGCCCATGCCGTTCACCAGGGTCATGGCGTAGAGGTGCCACAGCTCGAGGTGGCCCCAGTGCGCCAACGCTGCCGTGCCCAGCACCGTGCAGCCGCGCACCAGGTCCAGTGCCACGCCCAGGTAGCGGCGGTCGAAGCGGTCGATCAGCACCCCGCCGAGAAACGGCACCAGCATCCCCGGCAGCGTCACCACGATCACCTGCAGGCTCACCTTCACCGTCGAATGCGTGGTGGAAAGGATGTACCAGCTCACTCCGGTAAAGTTCATCCCGCTGCCGAACAGGGAGACGAACATGGCCACGAAGAAATAGCGGAATCCGCGCTGCGCGAAGATCAGCTTCCAGTCCACCCGGGTTGTCGTCGCGGCAGTCATCGCAGGAAACGAGCTACGCACATTGTACCGGGCCGGCGCGGGCGGGCAGAGGATTCGCTTGGCTCGCTGCGCAGCATCAGGCAACGGCACCAGGGGAAAGGCCGCGAATTTCGTATTTCGACTTTTGCCTTTCGTGTCTATGATGGCCGCGTGGACAAGCTGCTCGAGGTGCGAGACCTGACGGTGGAGCTGGCGACCCCGGCGGGCTGGGTGCGCCCGGTGAACGGCGTGTCGCTGCAGATCGGCGCGGGGGAAGCGCTGGGCCTCGTGGGCGAATCGGGCAGCGGCAAGACGATGCTGGCGCTGGCGTTGATGGGCTTGCTGCCGGAGGGCGCGCGGGTGAGCGGCGAAGCCCTGCTGGACGGGCAATCCTGTGGGAAAAATCTCGCGGCGTTCAGCGAGCGCGAATGGCGCGCCGTGCGCGGGCGTGAAATCGCCATGGTCTTCCAGGAGCCGATGACTTCGCTGAACCCGGTAATGCGCGTCGGCGCGCAGATCGCGGAGGCCATTCGCGCTCACGAGCCACAACTGAACACTGCGGAAGTGCAGCGGCGCGTTCTGGCCGCTCTCGAACGCGCGGCGGTGCCGGAGCCGGCCGCCCGCGCGGCGCAGTTTCCCCACCAGCTCTCCGGCGGCCTGCGCCAGCGCGCGATGATCGCCATGGCCCTTGCGGGCGGCCCGCGCCTGCTAATCGCCGACGAACCAACCACCGCGCTCGACGTTACCGTGCAGAAGCAGATCCTCGACTTGCTGGACAATCTGCGCCGCGAGTTGCGCCTGGGGCTGCTCTTCATCACCCACGATCTCGGCGTGGTTGCGCAGGTAGCCGGCCGCGTGGCGGTGATGTACGCGGGGCGGATCGTGGAAGAAGGCCCGGCGCACGAGGTGCTGGCGCGGCCCCGGCATCCCTACACCGAAGGCTTGCTCGCCGCGTCGCCGCGCCTGCGCCGCAGCCAGCTGGTGCCGATTCCCGGCGCGGTCCCGCAGCTTACGGCGCTGCCCCCGGGCTGCGCCTTCGAGCCGCGCTGTGCCCAGCGCCGCCCCGAATGCGCCGCCGCGCTGCCGGAACTGCGCGCCGTGACGCCGGATCACGCCGCGCGCTGCGTCCTTTTGTCAAGGCAGGATGGATGACAGCCGGCGAAATGCTCCTCGAAGCGCGCGATCTGCGGAAAAGCTACCGCCGCGGCGGCGGTGTCTTCGCCGGGCGCGCTGCGGTGACGGCCGCTACGCCACAATTTACCGCCGTGGATGGCGTGAGTTTCGCGCTGGCGCCCGGCGAGACACTCGCGGTCGTCGGCGAATCCGGCTGCGGCAAGACCACGCTGGCGCGCATGGTGTTGCGCCTCATCGAGCCGGACGCGGGCGAACTCCGCTTTGCGGGCCAAGACCTGCGCGCGGCGCACGGCGAAAAACTGCGCGCGCTGCGCCGGCAGATGCAGATGGTTTTCCAAGACCCTTACGCCTCGCTGAATCCGCGCATGCGCGTGGGCGAGATTGTCGCCGAGCCGCTGGCCATCCACGAGCCCAAGCAGCCGCGCGCGGAGCGGCGCGAACGCGTCGCTGAGATCCTCCGCCGCGTGGGCCTGGGCGCCGACGCCCTCACGCGCTACCCGCACGAATTTTCCGGCGGCCAGCGCCAGCGCATCGGCATCGCCCGGGCGCTGATCCTGCGCCCCAGGCTGGTAGTGGCCGACGAGCCCGTCTCCGCGCTGGACGTTTCCGTGGGCGCGCAGGTGCTCCTGCTCCTTCAGGAGCTGCAGAGCGAGTTCGGCCTCACCTACCTGTTCATTTCGCACAGCCTGCCGGTGGTGGCGCAGATCGCCACGCGCATCGCCGTGATGCGCGCCGGCCGGTTTGTCGAGTTGGGTGCAGCCGAGCAGGTGCTGGAGCGGCCGCAACATGTCTACACGCGAGAGCTGCTGGCCGCGGTTCCGGGGCAAGTGGAGAGTTAAAAATTAAAAAGTGGGAGAGGACCTGCTGTTCCGTTACGCGTCCGGGGCCGGAAGCTTCCGGCTCTAGGTGGACTGGCCAGGTTTAACCGCCGTCTTGCAACTCGTCGCCGGTCACGAGTCACACCTCCGGCCTGCTACACTTGTCACGTGGGCATTTCCTTCACCGTAGAAAAAACCGATCCGACGGGCGCGCGCCGCGGGCGCCTGAAGACTCCGCACGGAGTCATCGAGACCCCCGTGTTTATGCCTGTGGGCACGCAGGCTACGGTGAAGAGCCTGCGGCAGGAGACCCTGGAAGAGCTCGGCGCCGGGATCATCCTCGCCAATACTTATCACCTCTATCTGCGGCCGGGGCACGAACTCGTCCGCAAGCTGGGCGGGCTGCACCAGTTCATGTCCTGGAAAGGCGCGATCCTCACCGATTCGGGCGGCTATCAGGTTTTCAGCCTGGCCGATTTGCGCAAGATGAGCGACGAAGGCGTGCGCTTCCGCTCGCATCTGGACGGCTCCGAGCATCTGCTCACGCCGGAGAAGGCCGCGGAAATCCAGCTCGCGCTGGGTTCGGACATCGCCATGGTACTGGACGAATGTATCGAAACGCCCGCGCCGCGCGACGCGGCGCAAGCGGCGCTCCAGCGCACCACGGCCTGGGCCCGCCGCGCCCGCGACTTTTTCCGGGACTACGCCAGCCGCAACGGCGAAGTGCAGCAGGTACAGTTCGGCATCGTGCAGGGCGCCACCTTCTCCGACCTGCGCCGCGAGAGCGCGCGGCAGCTTCTGGATCTCGATTTTCCCGGCTACGCGGTGGGCGGCCTGGCCGTGGGCGAGCCGCACGCCATGACCTGCGAGATGGCCGCGGAGGTGACCGCGCTCTTGCCCCCAGACCGCCCGCGCTACCTGATGGGCGTGGGCCGCCCGGAACAACTCGCCGATTATGTGGCCCTGGGCATCGACATGATGGACTGCGTGCTGCCCACGCGCGCGGCGCGCCACGCCTGCCTGTACACCAGCCAGGGGCGCATGATCATCCGCAACGCGCAATACGCCCATGACCAGCGGCCCATCGACGAAAGTTGCACCTGCACGGTGTGTGCGCGCTACACCCGGGCCTACGTGCGGCACCTGTTTGCCTCTGGGGAACTCCTGGCGGCCATTCTGGCCACCCACCACAACGTCCACTTTTACCTTGACATAATGCGTCAAATCCGCGAGGCTATCGCGTTTGGGACACTCGCGTCTTTCTCCTCGGAGATGCACGCGCGCTATGCGGGGGGCCTCGCGTGTTGACCGCTCTGCGGTCACACTTGCAAAGGGCGGGGGCCGGCAAGCGCACGCCGTCCGCAAGTCCACTCGAGTAGAGGATCGGGCAAGTTCAACCGGCAGAGGAACTTCCTGCCGCTTTGCCGCTTCTCTTGGTGGCCGGACTATACAGCCAAAATCCGCGGCGGGAGACGCCGCAAGGGAACGGGCAGACACGTGACAATGTTCGGGGCAATATGGTTGCAGGCGCAGGGCAACTCGGGACTTCTGGGCAGCCCGATCTTTTTGATTGTCATCCCGGTAGCCATCTTTTATTTTCTGGTGATCCTGCCGCAGAGCCGCCAGCGCAAGAAGGTCCAGGCGATGCTGGCGGCGCTGAAAAGCGGCGACAAAGTCGTCACCAGCGGCGGCATTTACGGCACGGTCGCCGGCATTGACGGCGAAGCGGTGATTCTGCGCATTGCCGATCAGGTTAAAATTCGCATCGCGCGGTCCGCGATTGCACAGGTTGAAGGCTCGGAAAATGAAAAATAAGGCCTGTATGCGTGACCGCAAAGCGGTCAACCTGCACCGCGAACGCGCGCATCTTAGCTTCTGAATATGAACTCCAATCTGAAGTGGAAAGCGCTGTTTATTGCTGGAGTCATCCTGGCCTGCGTTTACGGGCTGGTGGGGCTGCCGTCGTTCCCCACCTCGTGGTCCAAGGTGCGGGACAACTTCGGCCACCAGATCAAGCTGGGCCTGGACCTGCAGGGCGGCACACACCTCATCCTTCAAGTGCAGGTGCAGGAAGCGATCAGCCAGGAGACGGACCAGACGGTGGACCGTCTAACCGCGCAGCTGCGCAGCAAGAACATCCGTTACGAAGAGATCCGCCGCGTCGACGACACCCATATCCTGGTGCGCAACGTCGCTCCCGACAGCACCAAGGATTTCCGCGATTACGTCAGCGAGCAGCTGGCCAGTCTGTGGGACATGTCTTATGCCGCGGGCGAAAATGCCGGCTTCCAGCTGGCCATGCGCCCCAGCGCCATCGCCGCCATCCAGCAGCGCACCATGGAGCAGTCCCTGGAGACCATTGAGCGCCGCATCAACGCCCTGGGCCTCACCGAGCCGACTATTCAGCTCCACGGCCGCAGCGACAACGAGATTCTCGTGCAGCTCCCGGGCGAAGGCGATCCCTCTCGCGCCAAGGCCGTGATCCAGGCCGGGGGGCAGCTGGAACTGAAGCTGGTGGAGGATCCCACCCCATATCCCTCGGAGATCGCCGCGCTCAGCGCCCACAACGGCGTGCTCCCGGCGGGTACCGAATTGGTCCGCGGGCGCAGCGAAGGCCGTGCGGGCAGCGCCGCGGGCGGGGAAAACTGGTACGTGCTGGATCGCGCCGCGGTGGTCACCGGGCGCGACCTGCGCAGCGCCCAGGAAAACCGTGGGCAGGTCCCCGGGCAATACCAGGTCAATTTCAGCTTGTCCACGGAAGCCGCGCGCCGCTTCGGGCCCTTTACCGAGCAAAACGTCGGCCGCCAGATGGCCATTGTCCTCGAGCACAAGGTTTACTCCGCGCCGCGCATCAACAGCCGCATCGACGATTCCGGCGTGATCGAAGGAACCTTTTCCCAGGAAGAAGCGCACGACCTGGCCCTGGTGCTGCGCGCCGGAGCCCTGCCGGCCTCCATCAAGTATCTGGAAGAGCGTACGGTGGGGCCGTCCCTCGGCGCGGATTCCATCCGCCACGGTCTGCAAGCCTCCGTCCTCAGCCTGCTCGTGGTGATGCTCTTCATGCTCATCTACTACCGGCTGTCGGGCGCCAACGCGGTGATCGCGCTAATCCTCAACCTGGTCATTCTGCTGGCCGCGCTGGCCTACTTTGGCGCAGTGCTGACCCTGCCGGGCATCGCCGGCGTCATCCTGACCATCGGCATGGGCGTGGATTCCAACGTCCTGGTTTTCGAACGCATCCGTGAGGAGCTGCGCAACGGAAAACCGGCCGTGTCGGCCGTGGATGCCGGATTCAGCAAGGCCTTTCTGACGATCATCGACACCCACGTGACCACCGTGGTTTCCGCGGTCTTCCTCTTCCTGTTCGGGACGGGGCCGATCAAGGGTTTCGCCGTCTCCCTGACCATCGGTTTGCTCGCCAATCTGTTTACGGCGATCTATGTGTCGAGGACCATTTTCGGCTATCACCTGTCGAAGATGGAGCGGCAGGCGGAATTGAGTATTTAGCAGGGTTTTTAGCGGGCAGTCCTAGTACTTTTTTGGCGGTTCACGGGACCAGCGTTTTCGGCGCCGGCAGATTTCCGAAATCGGGAACAATCTGAAGTCGGCTGGAGTCTAAGGAAGGGAAGCAAAAGAAGAGATGGAGTTCTTCAAACAGCCCAATATCGACTGGATGGGCAAGGCAAAGTACTTCTTTGCCTTGTCCGGCTTTCTTTTGCTCCTTGGCGGAATCTCCTGGGCCAGCAAGGGCGGCCTCCGCTATGGCATTGATTTTAAAGGTGGTACGCTCGTGTACGTGCGCTTCGCGCAGCCTCCGGACGTGGACAAGCTTCGCATAGCCTTGACCGCGCAGGGGATCGGATCGAGCGAGATTCAGAAGATCAGCAACATCGCCAACCCCAACTCCAACGAAGTGGTGATCGGTCTGGAGCAAAAGGGGCGAGGCGACGAGGCCCTGGACGCCGGCAAGGCGCAGATCCTGAAGGCGCTGAGCGTTACCTATGGGGCGAGCGCCTCCGGGAAGGCGGATTTCAATGCCGCCACCCCGGCTACGCTGGCTCAGTTCCTGACGCAGCGTGACCCGCTGGCCGCGGGTACCGCGGCCGCTGAGCGCTACGCGCTGCTGGCGAAGAAACTGACGGACTATCGCGATAAGGAAGCGAACGGCGTGTTGACCTCTCTCGCCGACCTGAACAAGGTCGAGGGCATGACCCCGGCAGTGCTCTCTGCACTCCAGGAAAATTATTCCCTGGGCACCTTCGCCATCCGCAATGTGGAGATCGTCGGACCCAAAGTCGGCGCGGAGTTGCGCCTCCAGGCGATTTGGGTGACGCTCACTGCGCTGGCGGGCATGTTGGTGTATATTGCTTTTCGTTTCGAGCTGGTTTACGGAGCTGCCGCTGTCCTGGCCGTATTCCACGACGTGCTGATCACTCTGGGTTTTTTCTCGCTCTTGCATTTTGAGATTTCGCTGACGGTTATAGCCGCGCTGCTGACACTGGTTGGGTATTCGATGAACGATACCATCGTCATTTTCGACCGCATCCGGGAAAACAACCGGTTGTTGCGCAAGGAATCGTTCGCCGATGTGGTCAATACCTCGATCAACCAGACTCTTTCGCGGACCATTTTGACCAGCGGCCTGACTTTTCTCACCGTGCTGGTGTTGTTTCTGATGGGCGGGCAGGTGCTGCGCGCATTCTCCTTTGCCCTGACAGTGGGGATTGTGGTAGGAACGTATTCCAGCTTTGGTATTGCTGCTCCCCTGGTGGTCGCCTGGAATCGCTGGCGCGGCCACAAGGCGGGCGCAGGAACCGGACCCGCAGCCGGCACTAAATCCCGGGGCGGTGAGACGGCCAATGGGCGTCTTGCTGCAGCCGGCAGGAGGTAGGACCCATGTTTGAAGATCTGGTCGAATGTGGTGCAAGCGCGAAAAAGACCAACAAGAAGTGGACGGTTATCGTGTCCATGATCTTCCAGTTGGCCGTGTTGGGCATCCTCATTCTCATTCCGCTGATCTACACGGAAGCGCTGCCCAAGACCATGATGGCGACACTGCTGGTGGCCCCGCCACCGCCGCCACCGCCACCGCCGCCTCCCGCGGCAGCGGCAGTCGTCAAGGTCCGGCCGGTGCAGCACATGATTCAGGCCGGTAAACTGATGCAGCCCAAGGCCATCCCGAAAGAGGTCAAGATCATCAAGGAAGAAGAGATGCCGGATATTGGCGCGGGCGTCACGGGTGGCGTGCCCGGTGGCGTCCCCGGCGGGCAGATGGGCGGGGTGATCGGCGGGGTGATCGGCGGCGTGGGTGGTCCTCCTCCGCCGAAGCCGGTGCAGCAGCGCATCCGCCAGGGCGGCAACGTGACTGCCGCGATGATCCTGAATCGAGTGCAGCCTCTCTATCCTCCGCTGGCGCGCCAGACGCGCATCCAGGGGACGGTCAAGCTGCACGCGATTATTGCCAAAGACGGTTCCGTGCAGCAGTTGGAAGTGGTTTCCGGGCATCCGCTGCTGGTGCAGGCGGCGCTGGATGCTGTGCGGCAGTGGCGGTATAAGCCTACCCTGCTCAACGGTGAGCCGGTCGAAGTAGACACGACGGTGGATGTGATTTTCTCTCTGAACCAGTAGTCGGGGCGGGCGTGCCGAGGGTGGACCTGAGCGCGCCTGTTCGCAATACGGATATTGTAAACACACTTAAGGAGCAAACGAATGGTAGCCACTTTGTATGTATATGGGTTCATGTTGCTGCAGACCGCATCAACATGGGACCTGCGCACGATGTTGTCCACGATGGGGACTTTGGCGCGTATCGTCGTGCTGATTCTCTTCATCCTTTCCATTTACTCGTTCGGCGTGATGATTGACCGCGCGCTGATGTACAGCGCCGCGCGCAAGCAGTCGCGCGTGTTCGTTCAGCAGGTTGCCGGCGCGCTGCGCGAGGGCAAGCTGGATGAAGCGATCTCCATCGCCGAGCGCAACAAGAAGAGCCACATCGCCAAGGTAGTGGCGACGGGCCTTTCGGAATTTCAGTCCGCTTCCCAGCAGGTCTCGGACGCCGAAGTGATCGACGCGGCCAAGCGCGGCTTGGAGCGTTCGGTGGCCATCGTGCACGCCGAGATGAAGCGGGGCCTTTCCGCACTGGCCACCATCGGTTCGACGGCTCCCTTCGTCGGCCTGTTCGGCACGGTCGCCGGCATCATCAACGCCTTCAAGGGCATTCAGGCTGAAAAGGCCACCGGTCTGTCGGCCGTCGCCGGCGGTATCGCGGAAGCCCTGGTGACCACGGCCTTCGGTCTGCTCGTCGCCGTTCCGGCCGTCTGGGCCTACAACTACTTCACCAACAAAGTCGAAGCCTTCGACGTGGAGATGGACAACTCCTCGATGGAGTTGATCAACTACTTCATCCTGCGGCGGGGCGGAAAGAAGTAACTCATGGCTTACAAGCCCAAGGCAGGGCCGCAGATGTCCACGCCCAACGTGATTCCCATGGCGGACATCATGCTGGTGCTGTTGATCATCTTCATGGTGGTTACGCCCATGCTCCAGAAGGGTATGTCCGTGGATATGGCCAAGACCCGCACTTCCAAGGACATGCCCGATGCGGACAAGGACGATGCCATCATCGTGGCCGTCACCAAGAACGGAGATCTCTTCCTGGGCACCACGAAAATCGCCAAGGAAGACCTCGCCGGGCAGATCAAGGATCGCATCGCCAACCGTCTGGACAAGACGGTCTTCGTTAAGAGCGATGCCCGGGCCAAGTACAAAAACGTGGTCGCGGCGGTGGATGAGATCCGTTCCGCCGGCGTGGACACGCTGGGCCTGCTGACCGAAAAGATCACCGCTCCGGAACGGCCCGGAACTCCCCCCGCCAGCTGAGGGGGCGCTGTACGACAGTTCGTGGGAAGGTCCATTCGTTTGCAAGTGTGCAACAGGCCGCGCCGGAGAGTGGCTCCGGCGCGGCTGAACAGCCGGGTTCCGCAAAGACGCGCCGGCTGACAGGAGACCCGCAATGGGAATGCAGGTAGGAGAAAGCAAAGGCGCATTAGCGGACATGAACGTTGTCCCGCTCATCGACATCCTCCTGGTGCTGATCATCATCTTCATGGTGATCACGCCGTTGACGCCGAAGGGCATGGACACGCTCGTGCCGCAGCCGCCGCCGAAAGATCAGGTGGTGAACCCGGATATAGAGCAAAAGACCGTCGTGGTCCAGGTCGAGCTCAACAACAAGCTGAAGATCAACAACGAAGACACCAACTGGGAGGGCCTGGAGCCGCGCCTGGAAACGATCTTCAAGGAGCGCGCCGAGAAGGTGGCCTTCGTCAAGGGCGATGACGACGTCATGTTTGAGCAGGTAGCGCGTGCCATCGACCTCATGCGCAGCGCCGGCATTGACAAGGTTGGACTGATCACGGCCAAGATCGAAGCCGGCCAGTAGAAGTTCCGTTACGGACGACTCCGGATGGACCGCTTTTGCGATCACTACCGGATGAAAACGCGCCGCCCGCTGGGGCGCCAAAAAAAATTACGCAGGGATGGTTGCTCCGATGAAGCTCACTGAATGGGTTCGGATAGGCCGCCGCGCAACGGTGCTTGCAGCTCTGGTGTTTTTCGCCATGGGCACGGCGGGTTGCAACAAATTGAAGGCTCGCGACCTCCTCAACAAGGGCGTCGCCTCCTTCAAGGCCGGCCAGTACGATGCGGCCATCGAGCAGTTCAAGCAGGCCAAGGAAGCGGACCCCACGCTGTTGAACGCCCGCCTGTACCTGGCCACCGCCTATGCCAGCACCTATATTCCCGGCGCTCCCTCGGATGAGAACGTCAACCGAGGCAAGCAGGCGATCTCCGAATATCAGCAGGTCCTGGATATCAACCCGAACAATCTCAGCGCCATCGACGGCATCGGCTCGATCCTCTTCCAGATGGCCGGCCAGCCCTACGACCCCAAGAAATTCGAGGAGTCCAAGAGCTTTCATCAGAAGCACATCCAGATCAAGCCCGACGATCCCGAGCCGTACTACTGGGTCGGCGTGATCGACTGGACCTTGGCCTTCCGCGCCAACGCCGAGATGCGCGCCACCTACAACCGCGACAACGTCCGGAAGCAGATCAAGGATACCGATCCCCTGCCCCCAGCCATCCGCCAGGATTACGCCAGCAAGTATGCCACCATGATCGACGAGGGAATCAAGAGCCTGCAACAGGCCAGCACGCTGCGCGCCGACTATGACGACGCATTGGCCTATCTCAACCTGCTCTATCGCCGCAAGGCGGACGTGGTGGAGACCGAACAGGAGCGCGACGACCTGCTCAAGCAGGCCGACGATCTGGTGGACAAGGTCAAGGAAATCAAACAGAGGAAGCTGGACCAGCAGTCGCAGCAGTCGCCTGCTTCCTGAGGCACGTCCAGAAACGCAGTCTTGCCGGGGCGCGGTAACTCGCGCCCCGGTTTGTTTTTCAGCACAGCTTTGCGTTTCCCCGCCTTCGCTTCGACTCTCCTGTCTTCTCGGCGTAGAATAAAAGGAGATGCCTGGCCTTCACAATCCGCTGGTCAACTTCACCCGGGACCGCACCGCCCGGCAGCTTGAATTGCGTTTTGAAGAGTTGCTCCAGAAGCTGCGCAGAAACCGTCCGGGAGAGGACGCCGAGCTGGTGCGCCGCGCCTACGAGCTGGCCAGCCGCCAGCACAAGTCCCAGACTCGCCAGTCGGGCGAGCCCTACCTCTCGCATCCTCTTGAGGTGGCGCACATTCTGGCCGACCTGCGCATGGACGCCACCACCCTGGCGGCGGCTCTGCTGCACGACGTCGTCGAAGACACGAAGTTGCCCCTGGCCAAACTCGCCGAACTCTTCGGGGAAGAGACGGCGCGGCTCGTCGAGGGCGTCACTAAGATCGGCCGTCTCGATCTGCTGGCCCCGGAAGCCCGCCAGGCCGAAAACGTCCGCAAGATGCTCCTGGCCATGGTCAACGACGTGCGCGTGGTCCTGGTCAAGCTGGCCGACCGCCTGCACAACATGCGCACCCTCGAGTATCTCGATCCCGAGAAGCAGAAGCGCATCGCCCGCGAGACCCTGGAGCTCTACGCCCCTATCGCCCACCGCCTGGGCATGAGCGTGCTCCGCGGTGAGCTGGAGGACCTGGCCTTTCCGCACCTTGAGCCGGACGCCTATCTGGAGCTGCAGAAGGAAGTGGCGGAGAAGAGCAAGGCGCACCAGAAATTTCTGGACGAAGTGCAGGACACCATTCGCAAGAAGCTGGTTGCCAACGGCATCCCCGCGGAGGTCGAGGGGCGGGTGAAGGGCCTCTACTCGCTGCATCGCAAGAGCCTGCGCCAGCAGCGGCCCCTCGAGCAGATCTACGACTGGCTGGCAGTCCGCGTCCTCACCGACACCGAGCGCAACTGCTATGCGGCACTCGGCGTCGTCCACCAGATCTGGCGGCCGGTGCCCGGGCGCTTCAAGGACTACATCGCCATGCCGCGCCCCAATCTCTACCAGTCCCTGCATACCACCTTGATCCATGGCGGGCAGCCCTTCGAGGTGCAGATCCGCACGCAGGAAATGCACCGCATCGCCGAGGAAGGCGTCGCCGCGCACTGGAAATACAAGGACGGCAAGAGCGTCTCCGACGCCGACGATCGGCGCATCGGCTGGATGCGCCAATTGCTGGAGTGGACGCAGGAGATGCAGGAACCCGGCGAATTTCTCTCCACGCTGAAGATGGATCTTTCCCCGGTCGAGGTCTACGCCTTTACCCCCAAGGGGCGTGTGCTGGAGTTGCCGCGTGGGGCCACGCCGGTGGACTTCGCCTACACCGTGCACACCGAGATCGGCCACCAGTGCGTGGGCGCCAAGGTCAATGGGCAGATGGTCTCCCTGCGCCACGAGATCGCCAACGGCGACGTCATTGAGGTCCTCACCCAGAAGGGGCACACCCCCAGCCGCGACTGGCTCAGCTTCGTCAAGACCTCGCGCGCCAAGAGCAAGATCCGCCACTGGGTGAGCGTGCAGGAGCGTGCCGAAGCCATGGACATCGGCCGGCGCCTGCTCGAGAAGGAGGCGCGCCAGTTTGGACGCAGCCTGAGGAAAATCAGCGCGGAGGATCTGGCGCGCGCGGCGTCGGACTGCGGAGCCGGCGGCCGCCCCGAGGATCTCTTCGCCGCCGTCGGCTTCGGAAGATTTTCCGCGCGTCATGTGATCGCGCGGATTCTCGGCGAACCGCCTCCGGCCGCGGTGCCCGCTCTGGAAGACACCGCGGCGCCGCTGGTCAAGACCGTCAAGCGCATGCTCGGCATGGACGAGTCCCCGTTGGTCGTGCGCGGCCAGGACGACCTGCTGGTCTTTCGCGCCAAGTGCTGCAACCCGATTCCCGGCGACGAGATCAGCGGTTACATCACCCGCGGCCGCGGCGTGGCCGTGCATAACCGCGCCTGTCCCAACGTGCAGAACCTGCTCTACCAGTCCGAGCGGCGCATCGCCGTGGAGTGGGGCGGCGCCGGGAAAACCACCTTCCCGGTGCAGTTGCTGATCCGCACCAAGGACCGCCCCGGCGTGCTGGCCGAAGTCACCTCGGTCATCAGCGGCACGGGCACCAACATCCGCAACCTGGAGAGCCGGCCCGACGGCGCCAATGCGCGCATCGAGGCCAACCTGGACATTTCCGACCGCCGGCAGCTCGAGGGGATCCTGGCGAACATCAAGAAAATCGCCGGCGTGTTCCGTGTCGAGCGCGTCTACCGCGGCTGACTTCTTCCAGGTATCCCACACAGCACACGGGAATCGTCTCCCGCTTCCAGCGGTTACAATGAGCTCATGGGGCCACGCCTTCTTCTCTGCGCACTCTTACTCGCTTTTGCGGGGGGCTGCGGCCGTCATCCCCTCACCGATTACCGTGCTCTGGATCAGGCCGGAATGTTTTTCGGAAAGGTGCAGGAGCTGAAGGCTCTGAACACCGACGACGAAGAAGTCGCGCAACTCGTGAAGCTCAAACGAGCCGGATTTTCCGACGACACCTGCGTCAGCGTGATCAGCGCGGCCCATGCCCACCAGCACACCTTCACCAGCTCCGATGCCATGATCAGTCTTGTCCGCGGCGGCTTCAGCGAACCGGAGATTTTGGAGATGGCGCAAACCGATCACATCGACACTCTGAGCCTCGATGCGGTCACCCTGCGCCTTACCGGCCTCTCCACCTCCTTCGTGCTGAACATTCTGCATCGCCGGGCCCAGGGTCTTCCGACGTTGTCCGGCGCGGCCATCGGCCACCTGAAAAACACGGGCCTCACCGAGAGCCAGATCCTCCAGCGCGTCAACGAAGGGATGACGGACGAGCAAGCCGAGCGCGAGAGCGTGGCGCGCGAGCGGGCCCGCAACCAGACCGGCTTTGTGCGCCACTACCGCCGCCGCCGCTGAGCTCCCCCTGCTCCATGCGCACGCCCTCGCGACTTTTGCTTCCGCTGTCCGTCCGGGCTCGCTACAATCGTCCTAACGTGCCCCCTTCGTGCCATCGCCGCCTGGCCATTTCCGCCGTGCTGCTTCTTGTGGCGCTGGGTGCCGGCGCTTGCGCCGTGCCCCTCGGCCCGGGCTATACCGTCGAAAAGCAGACCGTGCACGTTCATTTCGTTCCCGGCGCGCCGCGCATCGAAATCACCGCAGAGTTTTATCTCCTCAATACAGGCACGCGGCCCCTGGAGACCCTGGAAGTGCTCCTCCCCGAGCAACGCTACTTTCACGCGAGCGAATTGCGCTTTGCCCTGGACGGCGCGGCGTTGCCAGGCGCGGTCCGCATGGAAAACGGCAGCCGCATTGCGCAGTTGACGCTGCCCTCCGCCTGGGGTCTCCGCCAGCGCCACGCCCTGCAGTTCGCCTGTGACCTTCTGCGCCCCGATGCGTATCCCGCGCAGCTCGATTTTGCCTCCGATGCCTTCTATCTGCCCGCGGAAGACTGGGTCCCGCAGTTGCTCCCGTCCCCGGGACTTTTCGCCACCGGTGGCGACCCCCCGGCGCAGTGGGATCTGTTCGTGGGCGTGCCGCAGGGGTTCCTCGTGCATGCCAGCGGCCAGGAAGTGGGAAGAGTGCAGGCGGGTGAGGAAGTGCGCGTGCGTTTTGCGCAGCACGCGCGCGATCGCCACCCCTTTGTGGCCGCCGGCGCGTACCGCGAGAGCCAGATGAAGTCTGGCTCGCATCGCGTGCATTTCTGGACCCGGGAAGCGCAGGACCCAGCCCGGCTGCAGAGCGTGGCGGACTCCCTCGCGCGCGCTCTCGACGCTTATGACGAGATGTTCGGCGAGCGCAAGGGCGGGCGGCACGTGTGGATCGTGGAGTGCCCCGGAATTTCGGGCTGCGCCCGCGCTACTGCGGAATATTTGCAGGCCGTGCATGGTCCCGGCGGCATCGCGGAGACCGCCTTTCTGGATAGCGCCGTTCTCGGCCTCGCGCAGGAGCCGGCGGCGTTGGCCGCAGCCGCGGCGCCCCTGCTGGCCGTGAACTGGCTGGGCTATGGGCAGGATCCCGCCCCTGAGAAGCAGCAGGCTCCGCTTTCCGAGCTGCCCGCTTTCGCGGCGAACCTCGGCCGCGAAGCGGTGCAAGGGCCGCAGGCCCGGCAGGAGATAATTCGTTCCGTCCTGGCGGTCCTGCCGCGGCCACTCGCGGGGCGGCAAGTGCGGGAACACGAGCCGCGGCCGGAAAAAAGCCTGCTTTTCTTCTACGCCTTGCAGGATGAATTCGGTAAGGCCGCCCTCAACCGTGCCCTGCGTCACATGGTCCAGGCGCGGCGAGGCCGCGGCTTCGACCTGAACGATCTGATCGCGGCCCTCGAGCAGGAGACGCATCACAACGTCGCGGAGTTTGTGCGTCTGTGGATGAAGCACCCGGGCGTACCCGCCGGATTTCGCGCGCGCTATGAAAGCCAGCCCGCGTCTGCAGCCACTTTTTCCAAGGAGAGCACACTATGAAAGATGTCGTTCTGACGGATCGCGGACCGAAGCCCATCGGACCTTATTCGCAGGCCAACAAGGCGAACGGATTCATCTTCGTTTCCGGCCAGGTGGCGCTGGACCCCAAAACCGGGGAGATGCTGGCTGGAGATATCAAGCAGCAGACCCAACGCGTGATGGAAAACCTCAAGGGGATCGTGGAGGCGGCGGGCACGAAGATGCAGCACATCGTCAAAATCACGGTCTATCTGAAGGACCTGAATGATTTTGAGGCGATGAACGAAGTTTACGGCCAGTACTTTCCGCTGGCCCCGCCAGCGCGTTCGACCGTCCAGGTGGTGCGGCTGCCCAAGGACGCGCTCGTCGAAATCGACGCGATCGCCACGACCTAGCCAGGCGGCCGGGAACCGCTGAAGAGAAGCCGCCTGCCGGAAGCAACGTGGGGATGCGCACCGCTGCGGATCTTGCAAAAAAGCCCACGCGGGCAATCCCCGCGTGGGCTTTTTTTAAGATGCTGAAAGGAATTTCAAAAACGTTACGGCCGGCTCGGACTTTCGAAGACTTCGTGCAGGGCGAAGACAGTCATCCCCGCGCTCGCGGCAATCAGCACGAT
The DNA here is from genome assembly GCA_020072785.1 of Terriglobia bacterium. Taxonomy (NCBI): domain Bacteria; kingdom Pseudomonadati; phylum Acidobacteriota; class Terriglobia; species Terriglobia bacterium. The sequence goes on from JAIQGG010000001.1 coordinate 628,748, forward strand.
CAGGATGCGGTCTCTGGACCGGCCAGACCTCTGCGGCGAGCCGGAGCCCGACCCGCGCGGTCCCTGCGCTTCCGGCATGGCCGGAGCGTCCAGAAGCACCCGGTAGGAGCCGGCTTCGGGAATCAACTTCGTCTCTTCTCCGATGGTGATGGAGAGCGGCCCACGACGGCTGGTTACGATCATTTCCTTCGGGCCAATCAGGGTCACTTGCGCCACGGTGGGGCCGTTGCTCTGCGGGCGAATCTGGGCATCGCCGGCGCGCAATTCGAAACTGTTGGCGCTGGCTGCGGAGAAGGTCAGTGTGCCAGCAGTCAGCGTTGCGGACGGAACCTCCGCATCGTTCGCCAGCGTGGCGGAACTCGTTGCGCCGAGGTAGATGCGGGCATTGCCGATACGCGCCTGCATTGCGCCTTGCGCTTCCGTGGATATGCGTTCGCCCCCAAACAGCGTGGTACCCGCGGAAAGGGCAGATTTACTGGCATGCGCGCGTTCAGCAGCTACAACCATACCCAGCGCTGTCGGCGGCGCAGCTGGTATGGAGGGGACGGCCAAACTCACGCAGACAAATGCAGTCGCCAGCCCGCGCGAAAAAACCACTCTAGCACCTCCGGAGGACTAGAAAACAAACTACGAGATTTCTTATGCCAAGTCAATTACTTGTTTGTGGAAATCTTTTGCATACTATTAGGAGGAGTAATACCTTCGTACTAGGACTGTCCTGGAGGGGTTGCCCAATGCCATGTTTCTGGCCTCCTTGGCCCTACACTGTTACAATGCAGAAGCAGCATGGCTGATTGGAAGCAGATCCAGGCACGTATCCGCCGCGCCCGCACGGGTGCCGACCCCGCTGGCCAACTCGAGAAACTCTACGAGAAGACGCGCGACGCCATGGCTGCGTTCGAACTGGCGCGGCATTTCGAGGCTGCGGGACAGATGGCGCAAGCCGCGCGCTGGTACCGCACGGCTTCCGAAGGCTTCCGCCGGGCTGACTGGAAGAAAAAGGCGGAAGAGGCCGCGGCGCGCCTCGCAGGCGGCGCCGTCACAGAACCACCGCACGAAGCGGAACTGAGCAGCACGGCCGGAGAGGCCGGAGGAAAAGTGTTCGAATCTGAAACGAATTTCTCGATCGAAGAACCATCTCAAGCCGGCACAGCAGAAGCAGCGCCGGCAGCCACATTGAGTGCAGCGAGCGCCGCAGAGGAGGGTGGCTCCGTCGAGGGCAGTGCTCCCGCAGACCGCAAGCGCCGCCGGCGCGGACGCCGCGGTGGACGCAAGCACCGCCGCGGAAGAGAAGCGGCGGCGGCGACGCCGGCAGCGGCGGAAACGCTTGTGCGCCCGGCTCGCCCGGAAGCACGGGAACCACGCATGGAACTCCCTGCGGCTGCCCCGGTGATCCGCCGCGTCGAGCATGAGCCTACATACATCTCCAGTGGTGAGGCCACTGGGCCCGGGCCGCGTGCGCGTTCCGGAGATCCTGCGCTCTCCTCGCGTTTGGCGCACCTGGAGATGCAGTTACGCCGCCTGCTGGCCAGCCCGCTCTCGCTCATGGAGCATGCCGACCGGGCCCCGGCGGGACCCGGCGTGTTTCTGATCACCGACGCCGACCAGACCACCTATTACTACGCGGAGAACTGCGCCACCCTGCGCATCGGCATCGCCAATTTCCTGCGCAGCAGCGGCACTTCCCGCCGCGGCGAGGAATCCATCAAAGAGCGCTTCGCCGATCATCTGGGCATTCCCGAAGCCCGCGTCAGCAAATACGTCAACGACCACTGCGTAGTGCGCTGGCTGCAGCTCGACGAAGGCGCTTCCACCTTCGCCCATTTCGTCATTGCTTTGCTGCGTCCCGTGCTCAACGACTAGCCGCCGCAGCTGTGCCTCGTGCCCCGTGGAATACAAAACTCTTCCATGGGGCAATTTTCTTATGGATGCGAATTTTCTCTTCCGGCGCGACGAAATTGCCGGAGCGGCCTCTGGAGAAAGAGGAAAAATAGCCGGAAGGACCTGAAAGTAACCCGGTTAGCACCTCGCGGCTTTCCCCGTTGACTGCCGCAGATGACCGTTCGACCCCCGAATTCGACCATTCACCGCAAGGGGCTGGATTTGCCCCGGTCGAAGAGGCAAGCTACGCTGGCTCAAAGACTTAGAACTGCCAGGTTGGGCATGGTAGCCTGACAGTACCCGTGGGGATTCATCCGGACGATTCTGGGGGTTGCCTATCCGCAGGGGTTGTAGCGAGATCGATGTTTCGAAAGAAAAGAGAGGGCAAAGAAGTATGTCTAAGATCGGCACACAGGTCATGAGGGCTGTGGACGCGGCCGTCTGCAAGGTGGCGGGCCTCACTTTCAACACTGTCCAAATCTTCAACAAGCGCAATCCGAACCCTTCCTTCACTCCCCAGTGGTCGGATAAGCCGCTACTCAAGTCCTGGGAAAAAACTAAGCCGACGCTCGGCTGGCCCCGGCAAACCGATTCGCTCTGCCCCGACTGCGTGAAAGAAGCGCGCGACGCCATCATCAACGGCAAGAAGGACTGGCGCGACCTGATGAACGAGAAGGTCGGCGAGATCAAGGCTCAGATTATCGAGCGCGACGGTCAGATCTGGATGGTCAAGGAATGCCCCATCCACGGCCACTATGAAGACATGATGGCCTACGACTCCAAGTTTCTGGATTGGATCGAGAAGAACTTCCCCGGCCGCGACATCCCCGCGCACAACGACGAAGACCTGCACAAACACGGTTCCAGCAATGTGCGCTACGGCCGCGGCTCGGTCCTCACCGTGGACCTCACCAACCGCTGCAATATGATGTGCGACCCTTGCTTCATGGACGCCAACCAGGTCGGCTACGTCCACGAACTTTCCTGGGAAGAGGTCCAGGAAGTCCTGGACAACGCCGTCAAGATCAAGCCGCGCCGCCAGATGTCCGTGCAGTTCTCCGGCGGCGAGCCCACCATGAGCCCGTACTTCCTGGACGCCATCCGCTACTCCCGCAAGGTCGGCTACAACAGCGTGCAGGCCGCCACCAACGGCATCGAGTTCGCCAAGAGCAAGGAGTTCTGCCGCCAGGCCTTCGAAGCCGGGCTGCGCTACGCCTATCTGCAGTTTGACGGCATCGGCAACGACGCCAACAGCCACCGCCAGGTCGGCAACCTCTTCGACGTCAAGCTGCGCGCCATCGAGAACATGCACGAGGCGGGCATCGAGATCGTCCTGGTCGTGACCATCGTCAACAACGTCAACAACGACCAGGTCGGCGCCATCGTCAAGTTCGCCATGGAGAACCCCAAGAAAATCGCCTTCGTCAGCTTCCAGCCGGTCTCTTTCACCGGCCGCGACGAGGACATCACTCCGGAGCGCCGTCTCCGCCAGCGCTACACCCTCTCGCACCTGGCCAATGACGTCAGCGCCCAGGTGGGCAAGGTCGAGCCCACCCGCGATTGGTTCCCTATTTCTTTCATCTCCACCTTCGCCGGCTTCTCCGACCTGGTGCACGGCCCGGAATCGCAGTGGGGCGCGCTTTCCTGCGGCTGCCACCCCAACTGCGGCGTGGGCACGGCCATCATGATCAACAAGGAGACCAAGGAGTGGGCGCCCGTGCCGCGCTTCCTGGATGCTCCGCAGCTGGTCAAGGACGTCACCGCTATCACCGACGCCGCCCGTGGCAAGAGCCTCTCGAACTTCATGATGGGCCTCGCCCTGCTCAAGAACTACAAGCCCTTCCAGGCCCCCAAGGGCCTCACGCTCATGGATCTTTTCAAGAAGTTCGACAAGACCTGGGCGCTTACCAAGAAGTCCGAGTTCAAGTACGGCAAGACTTCCCCGGATCGTACTTACGAAGACGCTATCAAGCGCCGCCAGAGCGACCCCTGGAATTTCCTGTTCATCGCCGGAATGTGGTTCCAGGATCTCTTCAACTACGACTTCCGCCGCACCGAAATGTGCATCATTCCCTACGGCACGCAGCAGGGCGAAATCTCCTTCTGCGCCTACAACACCGGCATCGGCTGGCGCAAGATCATCGAGAACATGCACAAGAACGCCACCGTGGCCCAGTGGTACAAGGAACACGGCAAGCACGAGATCTACGCCAAGGGCAAGAGCGTCAACCTCGAAACCTACGAGCACTCGCTCGTGATTGACGCCAACGACGCCGCCCGCGTCCGCCATCTGGAGCACGACATTCCGCTCACCGCGGCCGAAGAAGACCGCATTCGCCGCAAGCGCGCCCTTGAGGAGCAGGCCAAGGTTCGCGCCATCTATGAAGAGCTGGTGCTCAAGAAGCCCCAGCCCACCGTCGTGCAGATCGGCTCCGTCCAGGACATCGCCAAGGCCGTTCCGGCAGACTTCGGCAAGGCCAATGGCAACGGCAATGGCGCCGCAGCCGCCAAGGCCAAGGAAGCCGAAGCCGTTGCCGGCGACTAACCATCGTGTCCCATTCCGCAGGTTCTTCCGACGGCCCCGGCTTCGCCGGGGCCGTCGTGTTTTTGGGGATGTGCACCCGGCGCGGAAAAGGGCTGGTATAATTATTTATTGGTTGAAATCGAGGGAAGACGATGCCGATCTACGAATATGTCTGTGATAAGTGCCAGACCCACTTCGAGAAGCTGGTCCTGAAGAAGTCCGAAGAGATTGCCTGCCCGAAGTGCGCCAGCAAGAAGAACACCCTGCAGCTTTCGGTCTTCAGTGCCAACACCGGCGCTGGCAAGGCCGCCGCGGACCGCGCCAATGCGATCGCCTGCACGCCTTCCGGTGGCGGTGGCTGCTGCGGCGGCAGTTGCGGCTGGAAGAATTAGGCTTTTTACTGTTCTGCAGACGCTGAAAGGGCGGACCTTGGTCCGCCCTTTCCATTTGTGGGAAGGGATTCGGGGCGCACTCGAGCGCGCCTCGACACGCGTTCAGCGCTTGGTGACCGCTTCGCGGTCACGCCTGCGATAGTTGCGGAGGTAGTCCGGCAGGGGAATCGTGGCTTTGCCGTGCAGGGCGGGCACCGCTTCCCCCGGAGCCAGCTTCAACGGTAGGACGCCTGTCCACGGTTCCCACCCGGCATCCTCGTCAAGGAAAAGGGGCGGCCCCGTGCGCACTTTGGCCGAAACCTCCGTCAGCGGCAGGGCCAGCACCATCGTCCCCTTCAACTCTTGCTCGCTGGGAGGCCGCACACTCTCCCAGCGCCCCGGGATCACGCGCTCCACAAATGCGCGCATGGCTTCGAATTTTTCCTGCGCGTCCTCGATCGCCTCGGCCTTCCCCAGCACCACCACCGAGCGGTAATTGATCGAATGACCTGTCGCCGAAGGCGCCAGCACCAACCCGTCGATCAGTGTCACGCTCAAGCACAGCGCCGCGCCCCCCGCCAGCGCGCGGAACATCCGGCTGGCCGTCGACCCGTGCAGAAACAGCCGGTCCCCCACGCGCACATAATTCGTCGGGATGACGTACGGCTGTCCGTCCAGCACAAAGCCGATCTGGCAGACAAACGCCTCGTCCAGAATGCTCTCGATCACCGCGCGGTCGTACACCCCGCGCTGCGGCTTCTGGCGGACCTTCGTCCGTGCTGTGGGAGTAAAGTCGCTCATGTCCGCAGCCTATGCCGCCCCCGGCCCCCGCGGCAAGTGCCAATCTGGCCGGGCAACTCGCATTCAACCGCGGCATTCCTGGTCGCGCGCCGCGGCGCTCCTCGGCACGACCAAGCAGCGGCACCTCACGGCGCCCACAGGCGCAGCCCGATCAGGTGCCAGGCGCCGAAGAAAAACGTCAGCACGCAGCACGCCACCGACACCAGCAGCGAATGCATGCGCACCCCCGGCCGGATCTCGCTCTTCGGCACGCGAAGCGCCAGCAGCAGGCCCCACACCGAAAACACTCCGAAGAAAAGCGTTCCCACACAGGTCAGCAGGGACCCCGCGTTGAACTCCCCCAGGCGCTCGAACGACCCCAGGAAACCCGCGATCCCCGCGGCCAGCGCGACGATCGCCAGCAGCGGCACGCCGCGCACGGCGAGATGCGCCACGCCTTCCAGCTGCCCGAAGAGCCAGCGCGGGACCCACACCAAGGCAAAGAGCAGCGCGCTGAGCATGAGCAGCCCGCTCAGCACCAGCAGGGCCAGCCGGATGCGGGGCCACAGCGGGCTGCCGCGCTCGCCGTAGGAGATACCGGAAAGTCCGGCGTCCACGTACGCCGCTTTCCCGGCGCCGTCGTTGAAGAACACCACGCTGGCTTCCGGCTCCTTCTCCGTGCGGAAGAGATTGCGCGCCACGGGAAAGAGTCTCTCCGGCTTCCCGCCGAGCAGCCCGGAGCGCGTGAGCTGCCCGTTTTCGAAACGCACCATTACCCCGCCGGCCAGCTCGTCGAGAAAGGAAAGCAGCTGGTTGCGCGGCGCGCGCGGCGCGTAGTAGCCGGCGTATCTCTGCAGCTCGGCCGCTGCCAGCGGGACGACCGGCTGCTGCGCCTTCGCAAAATCTTGCGCAAGAAAATCGATGGCCAGCTCATTCATTTGGCGCATGGCTTTCCCGGAGTCGCTGCTGTTGAGCAGCACGGCGTAGCCCCAGTTCTGTTCCGGCATGTAGCGGTAGCTGGAGAGGAAGCCGTCGATCCCCCCGTCGTGCCCGTGCAGGACCACGCCGCCCTCCAGCGTGCTGTAATTCCCCAGCCCGTAGCCGGCGCGCAGACCGTGCCGCGCCGCCGCCGTCGTCTCCGGATACTCCATGCGCCCGATCGTTTCCGGCTTGAGCAGTTGCATCTCGCCCGTCTTTCCCCGCTGCAGAAAAAACTGCACCAGCCGGGCCAGCTCGCCCGGCGAGGCCTTCATCTCCCCGGCCGGGCGCAGGTAGATGTTCTGGTAGGGCACGGCCCTGGGCGGATTGCCGTTGTAGCCCTGCGCCAGGAACTCGCGATTGCCGTCGGTCAGCCGGAAATCGCCGCGCGTGATTCCCAGGGGGTCGAGGATGTTGCGCTGGATGTAGGTCTCGAAGGGCTCCCCGCTGACCTTCTCGATGAGATAACCGGCGATGCCGTAGCCGGGATTCGAATACGAGAAGCGCGTGCCCGGCGCCCAGCGCACCGTCTGCGGGCCGGGATGCTCCTGCAGCACTTTCAAAAGGGGATAGTCGGCGGGTCCGCGCCGGTCGTAGCTCTCGCTGAAGCGCATGTCGTCGAAACCAGCGGTGTGCTCCAGCAGGTTCACGATGCGCACCGGCCGCTGCGCCTCCCAGGCGTTTTTCATAGGGATCTCGGGAGCGACGTCCTCGAGCCGCGCGTAGAAGTTGATCCGGCCTTCCTCCTGCAGCTTGAGCAGGGCCAGGGCTACGAAGCTCTTACTGATGGACCCGGCGCGGAACTCGGTATCGCAGGTGACCTCGCGGCGGGTGGCCAGGTCCGCCTTGCCGATCCCTCCGCACCACAGCAGTTCGCCCTTGGAGACCAGCGCCACTCCCGCGCCCGGCACGTGGTTCTTCTCCAAAACGTCCCGCATCGCTTTCTGCAGCTCTTCCAGCGTCTTCGGGTGCGGCAGTCCATCCTTGGGTGGCTTCTGCTGCGCGCAGGCGGGGAGCAGCAGCACGGCGGAGGCGGCGCACAGCGACAACGCACGGCGAAGACGGGCTGGGAGCATCGCAGATTCCTCGCACCCGTTGCTTCCGGGCGCAGGCCGATTCTACCCCCAATGTCTTCTGTCGCGAGCGCATTCCCCGTTTCCGCACATTCCCGCCCGTTGCACCCATTGTGCCCATTGTGATTGACGCATGCTGCCGACTCGCATACGATTTGCGCCATATCCTTCTGGAGAATGTGACCTTATGAGCCGCATGCATCGCAGCGCACTACTCGCAATCGCACTCTGCTTCGCAGGACTCGCCGCGCGCGCGCAACAGCCCCCGCCGCAGCCCGCTCCGGAAAAGCCCAAGGAAGAGAAGAAGACTCCCCCTCCGCCAGAGGAAAAAGCCGTCCCCACCAAGCACTCCATCCGCATCGCCGGCCAGGAAATCAAGTACACGGCCACCGCGGGCACCATGCTCCTGAAGCTCGAGGACGGCACGCCCAAGGCCAGCGTCTTCTACATCGCCTACACCAAGGACGACGTGAGCGACGCCGCGCAGCGCCCCGTCACCTTCGCCTTCAACGGCGGCCCGGGCTCCTCCTCCGTCTGGCTGCACCTCGGCGCCTTCGGCCCGCGCCGCGTGCAGATGGGCGACGCCGGCGCGCTGCTGCCTCCGCCCTACAAGCTCGTGGACAACGAATCCTCGCTCCTGGATGTAACCGACCTCGTCTTCATCGACCCGGTTTCCACCGGCTACAGCCGTGCCGTGCCTGGCGAGCCGCCCAGGCAGTTCCACGGCATCGAGGAAGACGTGCAGTCGGTCGGCGATTTCATCCGCCTCTACACCACCCGCAACAAGCGCTGGTCCTCCCCGAAATTCCTGGCCGGCGAAAGCTATGGCACCACCCGCGCCGCCGGTCTTTCCGGATACCTCCAGCAGCGCTACGGCATGTACCTCAACGGCATCGTGCTCATCTCCTCGATCCTTAATTTCGAGACGGCCGAGTTCGATTCCGGCAACGACCTGCCTTACATTCTCCATCTGCCGACTTACACCGCCATCGCCTGGTACCACAAGCGCCTGTCCGCGGATCTGCAGGTGAACCTCGAGAAAGCCGTTGCCGAATCGCGGCGCTTTGCCGCCAGCGAATACGCCGATGCCCTGATGGCCGGCGACCTGCTCCCCGCGCCGCGCCGCGCGGAGATCGCGCAGAAGCTCGCGCGGCTCACCGGCCTTTCCCAGGACTACGTCGAGCGCAGCCACCTGCGCGTGCCCATCTTCCGATTCACCAAGGAATTGTTGCGCGCCGAGGGCCGCACCGTCGGCCGCATTGACGGGCGCTTCACCGGCATCGACGCCGACGAGGCTGGGGCCACCCCCGATTACGACCCGAGCATCGCGGCGATCATGGGGCCCTACACGGCCGTGCTCAACGACTACGTCCGCGGCGACCTGAAATTCGAAAGCGACCTGCCCTACGAAATTCTCACCGGACGCGTTCGTCCCTGGAGTTACGCCCCCTACGAAAACCGTTACGTCAATGTCGCCGAAACCCTGCGCGCCGCCATGACCCAGAATCCCTTCCTGCACGTCTTCGTTGCCAAGGGCTACTACGATCTGGCCACCCCTTTCTTTGCCGCCGAATATACCTTCGACCATCTGGGCCTCGATCCTTCCCTCCGCAGCCACCTCTCCGGCGCCTACTACGAAGCCGGCCACATGATGTACGTGCATCCCGCGTCCCTGCAGAAGCTGAAGCAGGACGTGGCGCAGTTCATGCGCGCGAGCATTGCGAAGTGAAGCGTCTCTTCTCCATCGCCCTCTGGACCGCCATCGCTCTCCTGGGCGCCGGCGCCCTGGCTACCATTGCTTTGCACCGCGGCGAGCCGCTCAACGCCACTTGGTTCGTCCTGGCCGCGGCCTGCTCCTATCTGGTGGCCTTCCGCTTCTATTCCGCCTTTCTCGCCGCGCGCGTCCTGGCTCTCGATGACACCCGCGCCACTCCCGCTGAGCGCTTCGATGACGGCCGCGACTACGTCCCCACCAACAAATGGGTTCTTCTGGGCCACCATTTCGCCGCCATCGCCGGCCCCGGCCCGCTTGTCGGGCCCACCCTCGCCGCGCAGTTCGGCTATCTTCCCGGCACGCTCTGGCTCATCGCCGGCGCCGTCCTCGGCGGCTGCGTCCAGGACTTCGTGATCCTCTTCTGCTCCATCCGCCGCGACGGCAAATCCCTCGGCCAGATGGCCCGCGAAGAGGTCGGCCGCCGCGGCGGCTTCCTCGCGCAGCTGGCCATCCTGGCCATCATGGTCATTCTTCTCGCGGTCATCGGCCTGGTGGTCGTCAACGCCCTGAAGTCTTCGCCCTGGGCCACCTTCACCCTGGCCATGACTGTTCCCATCGCCCTGCTCATGGGCCTCTACCTGCGCTTCTGGCGCCCCGGCCGCGTCCTGGAGGCCTCGCTGCTCGGTGTCGTGCTGGTCGTCTTCGTGGTCGTGGCGGGGCAGTGGGTCGCTGACGCGCCCTCCTGGGCCCGGGTCTTCACTCTCTCTGGCACCGCGCTGGCCACTGCCATCATCGTTTACGGCTTTGCGGCTTCGGCGCTGCCCGTCTGGCTGCTGCTTGCTCCGCGCGACTATCTCAGCGCCTTTATCAAGGCTGGCGCGATCTTCGCTCTCGCCGCCGGCATTCTCCTCGTGCGCCCCACCGTGCAGATGCCCGCCTTCACCCGCTTCGTTGACGGCACCGGGCCGATCTTCGCCGGGAAAATCTTCCCCTTCTGCTTCATCACCATCGCCTGCGGCGCCGTCAGCGGCTTCCATTCCCTGATTTCCAGCGGCACCACCCCGAAGATGATCCTCCGCGAAAGCCACGCGCGCCTGATCGGCTACGGGGCCATGCTCATGGAATCCTTCGTCGGCGTGATGGCCATGGTCGCGGCCTGCGCCATGCCCCCCGGCGTCTATTTCGCCATCAACAGTCCCGCCAGCATCGTCGGCGGCACCGCCGAGACCGCCGCCACCACCATCAGCTCCTGGGGGTACGCGCTTAATCCCCAGACCATGCACGACCTCGCCCGCACCGTCGGCGAACAAACCCTTCTCAACCGCGCCGGCGGCGCTCCTTCCCTCGCTGTGGGCATGGCCCAGATCTTTTCCAGCACCATCGGCGGGCCGCGCCTGCTCAGCATCTGGTATCACTTCGCCATCATGTTCGAGGCTCTCTTCATCCTCACCGTCCTCGACGCCGGCACCCGCGTCGGCCGCTTCATGATTCAGGAGCTCGGCGGGCACGTCTGGAAGCCCTTCGCGCGCACCTCCTGGATGCCCGGCATTCTTCTTTCCAGCGGCATGATCGTCGGCCTGTGGGGCTATTTCCTCTACCAGGGCGTGCTCGATCCGCTCGGCGGCATCAATTCCCTGTGGCCGCTCTTCGGCATTTCCAATCAGCTCCTCGCGGCCGTGGCTCTCGTCGTGGCCACCACCATCCTGATGAAGATGGGCCGCTGGCGCTGGCTGTGGGTCACTCTTCTGCCCATGGCCGCGCTCGTCACCGTCACCATGACCGCCAGCTACCAGAAAATCTTTCATCCCGACCCGCGCATCGGCTTCCTTTCCTATGCCTCCGCGCTTTCCGCGCAGATGGCCGCCGGAAAAATTCCCGCCGCCCAAATCGCCGAAACCCAGCGCCTCATTTTCAACCAGCGCCTGGACGCGGCCGTCACCGCGGTCCTCGCCCTGATGATCCTGGCCCTCCTCGCCGACGCCCTGCGCCACTGGTACGCCCTCATCTCCAAGAGCAAGGCTCCCGTCCTCCACGAAGCCCCGTACATCCCCACCGAGTGGGCGGAGGGCGACTGATGCACAGGGCGGAGAAACGAGTGTCTGTCATCCCGGGCGGAAGACCGGCGGTTTTTGCCTGCCCGGAGCGCAGTCCAGGGACCGGCCCGGAGTCGAAGGATCTCTCTTCGATTTTCGTATTTCGAATTTCGCCTTTTTCTCTTTCTCGCCTCGCCCATGCCGCCTGGCGCGCCCTTCGCGAATGGAGCGGCGACGCCGCCTACGACCGCTACCTGCGCGTCGCCGCCGCCAAACCCGGCGCCGCTCCCTTGCTCACCCCCGCCGAGTTCTACGTCGAGCAGCTCAACCGCCGCTACTCCCGTCCCAACCGCTGCTGCTGACGGCAGCAGGCGTCCCGAGCTGGAAGTCCCGGGAACATGGATGTATTCACGCAGGGGGTCGGAGCGGCGCCTGTCGCGACCCGGTCGGGAGCTTCGGCATCCAACGGCCAAGCGGGTGGGGGCTAGCGCTCCGGCACGCGCGCAAACACCTTTTGCACCACCGCCTCCCGGTCCAGGGGCGTTGAGAAAAAGTATCCCTGGGCATATTCGCAGCCCAGTGTTTTGAGGTAGTTCACCTCTTCGGCTTTTTCCGTGCCTTCCGCCACGACTTCCATGCCCAGGTTGCGCGCCAGAGTCATGATCGTCTCCACGATTTGGCGGCTGGCCCGGTTGGTGTCCATGCCGGTGATGAAGGAACGGTCGATTTTGAGGGTGTCCAGCGGGAAGCGCCGCAAGTAACTCAAGGACGAATATCCTGTGCCGAAGTCGTCGATGCTCAGACAGATTCCGAGCGCTTTGAGTTCGTCGAAAAGTCGGGACGTCCTTTGCGCATCACTCATGATTACACTTTCGGTGATTTCCAGTTTCAAGGCCGGCGGAGCAAGACCCGTCTCGCGCAGAACCTGCCTCACTTGGCTCACCAGATCCGGCTGGGCGAACTGCTTGGCAGAGATGTTCACGGCCATGGTCAGCGGGGGGGTGGATGGAAATTGCAGATTCCAGGCGTGCATCTGCCGGCAGGCCTCTCGCAGCACCCATTTCCCGATCAATACAATTAGCCCGGTTTCCTCCGCCACCGCGATGAACTCCCCCGGTGCGAGCAGCCCGGACTCCGGCCGCTGCCAGCGCACCAAGGCCTCGAAGCCGGCGATGCGGCCATCCTGCAGCGAGACGATGGGCTGATAGTGCACCCGGAATTCCTCGCGCTCGATCGCCCGGCGCAGGTCCGTTTCCAGCTTCAAGCGGCGCACCGCGCTGACATGCATGGCCGGATCAAATATTTCGCACCGCGCCTTGCCCTGGATCTTGGCGCGGTGCATGGCCGTGTCGGCGTCGCGCAGCATATCTTCGGCCACGCTGTAGCCGGTGGTGCTTAACGCAATTCCAATACTGACCGTGATGAACACCTCCTGCTTATTGATCACGAAGGGAGACGCAAGCGTCTGTTGGATTCGTTCGGCCACGCGAACGCTGTCGCTGGAATCCCGGATGTCTTCGAGCAGGATGGTGAACTCGTCGCCTCCCATCCGCGCCAGCGTGTCCTCACCGCCCTGCCGGGCTTTCGCCTTGTTGCGTGCCGGACGCGCAATCAGATCCTCGCGCCGGATCGAGCGCCGCAGTCGCTGGGCAATCTCCACAATCAGCCGGTCGCCGGCGTCGTGGCCCAGGCTGTCATTCACGTTCTTAAGGCTATCGATGTCTATGAACAGAACGGCGAATTTGTAGTCCGGACGCCGCTTGGACCGTCCGCCGCACTGCGTCAGCCGGTCCAGAAACAGGGCGCGATTCGGCAGTTGGGTGAGCGGGTCGTGGAAGGCATCGTAGAGCAGTTTGTCTTCGTATCGCCTGCGCTCCAGGACGCGTCCCATCTGGGTGCCAACCTGCCGCATGACCCGCAACAGCGGCGCATCCGGCTCGACCGTCACCGGCGAGAAGAATTCCAGCACTGCGGCGATGTCTTTCCCCGCCAGCACCGGGAAAGCCAGAACCGCTTGCATTCCGCACTCCCGTGCCGCGTCCACTCCGGGGCAGTCTTGCTCCTGGGTGACGTTGCTGATCCAGGCTGGTTCTCCGCTGGCCGCCACCTGTCCTGGCAGTCCGCTTCCCGGGAGGACGAAGGTCTCCTTGGAGAGAGGGCCCAGTCGTTCCCATAAAGCGGGATCGGAGACGTGCCACACGGCGGCGGGCACGGCTGTTTTTCCGGCTCCGTCTTCCTTGCAGAAAGATACCCGTCCGGCCGGCCAGCCCGTGTACGCGCACACGCATTTCAGCGCGAAACGCAGCGCGTCTTCGAGGGAAGATTGTTCGTTGGCCGCGAAGGCAATCTCTTGCAGCAGCTGGACTTCTTTTTGCGCCGTATGCAGGGCGTGCAGCATTTCTTTCGCGAGGCTCTCCGCATCCAGGCGTGACTGCTGCTCCCGGCTCAGCAGCTTCTTGAGCCGGTCAAGCTCGCTGTTCGAAGATGCCGTGGAGTATGTCATTCCATCAAGCCTTCTTTCTGAACGCCAGCTTGCATGCCCGTCTGTCCTGGCTCTGGTGCAGGCACGGCCTTTGCGCAAATGGCACGCTCTCGCCGCACTGCTTTGCAACAGCTCCTCGCCGGGATGGCTGCCCGGGGAAGTGCCGGCGCCGCTCAGCCCGGAGGCTTCGCGCCAGGCGTCCCGGGCGTTTCGCTATCCTCGTGGATGACGGCTTCTGCCCGTAAATTTAGAGCAGTGCTTTTCATGGCGCTCCTCCCGGAATCGGAGTGCGGCGTCCGCCGTACTTACACTGTTTTGGACTCAGCAGGATCACGCAGAAGAGAGAATTCCTGATCGCCTGCAGGGAAGGGGCGAGTAGCTCGAAACGGAAAGAATGTTCCGGCTACCCACCTTTTATCACACCCCTGGAGCGGGTGTCGACGGATTCTTGCGTACGGACCGCAGCCGCTGCGTTCTTTTCTCTCTTGATATGGGAAAAGCTTCAGAACTCTTCTTCGTCGTCGTTGGGCTTGAGCGCCGTGGTCTTGGCGGTGAGCTTCACGCCGTGCGTCCGCGCGCCGGAGAGGATGGCCCGGCGCGTCTCCGCCGGCAGCATCTCCGGGGCGAAGACGCCCGCGAGTTCCCGCGGAAAATTTTTTACGAACAGCGAAGCCATGTGCGCCGTGATGTACGCTACCGGCGTGGTGAACAGTCCCCGCTGGCGGATTTGCAGCAGCGTGGGGAACGCGCAATCCGTCCGCATCAGCAGCGGCTTTTCTTTTTTCTCCCCGCGCACGAGCACGGTTGCGGCGAAGCGCGCGTTCTGCAGCAGGCCCTTGCGAATCAGCCTGGCCACCAGCCGCGGCGTGGGCGTCTGCGGAAAGCGGTGCCGCGCCATGCCCCGCGAGCGGCTCAGCTTGCCCTGCCGGTGCCAGCGCCGCAGGCGCTCGATCTCGTTTCCCCCGATCTTCACGTCCAGCTCGCGCATGGGAATGAAGTGCGGCAGCGTGGCCACTTCGTCCTGCGCCGCCAGCACCACCCGCGCGCTCCCTACCGGCGCAAGGAACCGGAACGTTTCCGCCTCCGCGAAGCGCTTCCCGTAAACAAATTTCCCGTTGCGGTACACCCGCGGGTGCGACACCGCCTCGTCAAAGGAAACTTCCGGCGACCATTGCGAGATCGGGTCGTCACTCTCCATGCTCTCATACAGCCGGATGTGCACCGCATCCACGCGGTCCAGCGCGTCCGCGGCGCGCCGCACCAGCAAATTAGTCAGCCCCGGCGCCGCTCCGGCGTTGATCAGCGCCGCGCGGTTTTTCTTCTCGAATTTCCTGGCGTAGCGGAACTGCTCCGCCCGGAACGGGTGCCGCGTGAGGTGCGAGCTGAGGTCCAGGTAGTGCGCGCGCAGGCGCAGCGCCGCGCGCAGCACGATCTCATTGAACAGGGAAGCCGAGGCGTTGATGATCAGCTGGCAGCCGCGTCCCGCGCGCACCACCCCGCGCAGGTTCCGCGCATTCACCGCCACCACCGGGATGCGGCTCTTCTTGCCGAGAAATCGCCGCGCCCGCTCAGGGTCGCGATCGCCGCACCAGACGGTATGCCCCTGTCGCTCGAGCAGCTGTGCCAGAAGAGAGCCGGTGGCTCCCGCTCCCAGGACGAAGATGCGCATCTGGCCGAAACTCTATCACATTCCTTCCTCCAGCCGGTCCGCTCGGCCTGCCTCCATTGCTCTCAATGGTGAACAGGGGTAGAATACGGTCGAACTCCGACCTCCGGCGCCTACAGGGGAAACAACCCAGGGTACCGGGGGCGACGCTCCGGCGGTTCTTGCCCGCGTTGACCGCTTCGCGGTCACCCATACAAAGGGCAGGACGGCCGGCGCCGAGGGCCCGGGTGGAAACGCCCGCGCCTCCCGTGCTTGGAAAGGAGAGCCGCCGAGGGGAAGTTGCCCCTCGGGGCGTAGCGCCCGATCCCAAGCCGGATTCGGGCGTTCTTGTTTTCAGCAGAGCTCCTGGCGTGCTACGCCAGGGAAGGAAATCTAGCCGGCATCACCCGAGCATGATTCTTCAGGACAAATTCGGCCGTCCCATCACCGACCTGCGCATCTCGGTGACCGACCGCTGCAACTTCCGCTGCGTCTACTGCCGCTCCGCGAATCCCGAGAACTGCCGCCCCGAAAACGAAATCCTCTCCTGGGACGAATTGCTGCGCCTGGCGCGCGTCTTCTTTGGTCTGGGCATCCGCAAGATCCGCGTGACCGGCGGCGAACCCCTGGTCCGCCCGGGCGTCGAGGAATTCATCGCCCGCCTGCGCGCCCTGGGCTTCGAGGACCTCTCCATGACCACCAATGGCCACCTCCTCGCCGAGCGCTGCGACTCCCTGTTGCGCGCCGGCCTGCGCCGCGTAAACGTCAGCCTCGATTCCCTCGACCCGCTGGCCTTCGAACGCATTACTCGCACCCGTTCCTGCGCCTCGGTCATCGCCGGGATCGACGCCGTGCAGAGCTCCGGCCTGGCCCCCGCCAAAGTCAACGCCGTCCTCGTTCGCGGTATCAACGACGGCGAGGTGGAGGCCTTCGCGGCCTTCGCCCGCGACCGCGGCGTCATCATGCGCTTCATCGAATTCATGCCCCTGGACGCCGACCGCCACTGGACCCGCGACCTCATGGTTTCCGCCGCCGAAGTCCACCGCCGCATCGACGCCCAATGGAAGCTCGTGCCCATTCCCCACGCCCCCAGCGAAACCGCCCGCAAATACCGCTTCGCCGACGGCGCTCCCGGCGAGATCGGCCTCATCGCCCCGGTCACCCAGCCCTTCTGCGGCTACTGCTCGCGCATTCGCCTGACCGCCGACGGCAAGCTGCGCACCTGTCTGTTCAGCAAGGACGACCGCGACCTCCGCGGCCTGCTGCGCGGCGGGGCCTCCGGCGACGACCTGGCCTTCTACATCCGCTCCGTGGTGCACGAAAAGGAAGAGGGGCACCGCATCAACGCCCCGGACTTCGCGCCCCCTTCGCGGACCATGGTGTTCATCGGCGGGTAGGTGGCAAATACCACCAAAAAGCGGCAGAATTCATCTAACTGGCAGAGGTTAACCGGTCGCCCGAAACAGCCTGGACCATGGCCACTCTGATCAATCTTTCGAAAATGCCTTCGCTGGCGGGCATCCAGCAGCCCGCCACCCTGCGTCCCCCGGAGATCGAGCCGGGGGTGGCCTGTGGTTTTGACAGCTACCTCCTCACCCCAGACACCTCCTGCAACGAGCGCATCGCCGCGGCCAAGGCCCGCCTCGGCAAGGACGTAGTCATCCTCGGCCATCACTACCAGCGCGACGAAGTCATCCAGTTCGCCGATTTTCGCGGCGATTCCCTCAAGCTTTCCCAGCAGGCTGCCGAGGCCCAGGGCCGCTATATCATTTTCTGCGGCGTGCACTTCATGGCCGAAAGCGCCGATATCCTCCGCCGCTCGCACCAGGAGGTCATCCTCCCGGACCTCAGCGCCGGCTGCTCCATGGCCGACATGGCCGATATCGGCCAGGTAGAGACCTGCTGGAATGAGATCCAGGCCCTCGGCGAACTAAAAGTCGTGCCTGTCACCTACATGAACTCCACCGCGGCCATCAAGGCCTTTACCGGCGAGCACGGCGGTTCGGTATGCACCAGTTCCAATGCCGCGGCGGTGATGCGCTGGGCTTTCGAGCGCGGCGAACGCGTCCTCTTTCTCCCTGACGAGCATCTCGGCCGCAACACCGCTTTCCGTATGGGTATTCCCCTCGATCGCATGATCGTCTGGGATCCCTACCAGGAGCTCGGTGGCAACTCTCCTGAGGCTGTGCGCAACGCCAAAGTGATTCTCTGGAAGGGCTACTGCTCCGTGCACCAGCGCTTCCTGCCCGAGCACGTGGCCAAGGTGCGCCGCGAACATCCCGGCATCCGTGTCATTGTGCACCCGGAGTGCCGCTTCGAGGTGGTGCAAGCCGCCGACGAAATCGGCTCGACCGAAGGCATCGTCAAGGCCGTGCAGGCGTCGCCACCGGGCTCGCAGTGGGCCGTGGGCACGGAAATCCATCTGGTCCACCGGCTGGGCGAGGAGCTGAAAGACCGCTCTGTGATGTCCCTGGATCCCAACGTCTGCGTCTGTTCCACCATGTTCCGTATCACGCCGCAGCACCTGCTCTGGGCCCTGGAAAACTTGGTCGCCGGCAATGTGGTCAACCGCATTGCCGTGGACGACCGCACGCGCCACTATGCTCGCATCGCTCTGGAGCGCATGCTGAGCCTGCGCTGAAGCCGCCCTCCAGCGCATTGCGCACAAGGGACGAGACTATGCCCGACCAAGACAACGACGCCCCCGAACAGCCCCAGCATTTCTTCACCCTCGGCGAGGCGGAGCGTGCCCGCAAGGAGCTCGAGCCGGTCCTCGTCGAGGCCATGGACTGCCGCAAACGCCTCTCCGGCCTGGATGAGAACCTCTCCGCGGTGTCTACGCGCATCATGATGATGGGTGGCGTCCTTGTGCCCTACCAGAAGCTTACGGAGCTACGCGTCGAGCAGCGCCAGCTCGCGGAAGCTCTGCAGGCCGCCCTCGAGCGCATCGGTTCCTCCGGCTGCGTGGTGAAGGATCTGGACGCCGGCCTGCTCGATTTTCCCGCCATCATCGGCAACGAAGAGGTCTATCTCTGCTGGAAGATCGGCGAGGACCGCATTCGCTATTATCACCGCCGGGACGAAGGCTTCGCGGGACGCAAGCCGCTCGATCCCCGCGACCGCGGTCCTGGCGACGACGTACAGTAATAGCTTCTGAATTTTTGCGCAGTGGGCGGGCTGCAGCCCGCCCTTCTTTTCGAGAGGATAGTCCGTGTCCCTACTTCCCCAAAACCGCTTGAAGGATTCTTCCAGCCCCTATCTGCGCTCTGCCGCGCACCAGCCCATCGGCTGGCACGAATGGGGCGAAGACGCCTTTGCCCGCGCCCGCGCCGAAGACAAGCCCATCCTCCTCGACATCGGCGCCGTCTGGTGCCACTGGTGCCACGTCATCGACCGCGAAAGCTACGAGAACGCCGGCATCGCCGCCCTCATCAACGAACACTACGTCGCCGTCAAAGTGGACCGCGACGAGCGCCCCGACGTCGATTCCCGCTACCAGTCCGCCATCAGCGCTCTTTCCGGACAAGGCGGCTGGCCCCTCACCGGCTTTCTCCTCCCGGACGGCAAGCCCTTCTTTGGCGGCACCTATTTCCCGCCCGAGGATCGCATGGGCCGCCCGGGCTTCCGCCGCATCCTCCTTGCCGTCGCCGACGCCTACCGCACCAAGCGCGCGGAGCTGGAGGGCGCGGCCCAGTCGCTGGCCGCAGCCGTGGCCCAGGCGGAAATCTTCACCGGGGCGCGCGCCGGCTTTGATCCCGCCGTCGTCGATGCCCAAATCCGCTCCATCTTGCAGCTCTTCGACAGCAAGAACGGCGGCTTCGGCAATGCCCCGAAGTTTCCCCATTCCTCGGCGCTGGACCTCGTCCTCGAGCGCTACCAGCAGTCCAAGGAAGAGCACCTGCGGGCGCTGGCTGCCACCACCCTCGAAAAAATGGCCCGCGGCGGCGTCTACGACCAGCTCGCCGGCGGCTTCCACCGCTACTCCGTGGATGAGCGCTGGCTCGTGCCGCACTTCGAGAAGATGAGCTATGACAATTCCGAGCTGTTGCGCAATTACCTGCACGGCTGGCAGATGACCCGGAAGCCGCTTCTCCGCGAAGCCGCCGAGGGCATCATCGACTGGGTCAACGAAGTGCTCTCCGATCAGAGCAACGGTGGCTTCTACGCCAGCCAGGACGCCGACGTTTCTCTGGACGACGACGGCGACTACTTCACCTGGACTCAGGAAGAGTTGCGCGCCGTGCTCTCGCCCGAGGAAGCGCGCGTGATGGAGCTGCACTACGATGTCGAGCCGCACGGCGAGATGCACCACAACCCGGCCAAGAACGTTCTGTGGATCGCGCGCGACGCCGCGGAGATCGCCGCAACGCTGGCGAAGCACGAGGCGGAAATCGAAATGACCATCGTCCACGCCAACGGCAAGCTGCTCGCCGCGCGCCTGGAGCGCCCCACGCCCTACGTGGACCAGACTCTGTACACTGCCTGGAACGCCATGTTCGTCTCCGCGTATCTGGAAGCAGCGCGCGTGCTTGGCGGCGCTCTCGGCGAGCGCTGCCGAGCCTTCGCCCTGCAAACGCTCGAGCGCATGCTCCGCGAAGTCTGGAGCGAGTCCCGGGGCTTCGGCCACCGCATCGGCGGTTCCGCGCTCGCGGGCTCGCTGGACGACCAGGTCTTCGGCGTCCTGGCGCTGCTGGATGCCTACGAATTCACGCTGGATCCGCGCTGGTTCCGCGCGGCCCAGCGCACTCTCGACCTGACCATCGCCCGCTACGGCGACGCCGAAGCCGGCGGCTTCTTCGATCGCGCCTCCGATGCCGCGCCCCTGGGCGGCCTCGACGTGCGCCGCAAGCCTTTCCAGGATTCGCCCACGCCCAGCGCCAATTCCGTGGCTGCCATCGCTCTCGTGCGCATGCACAGCTACACCGGGGAAGAACGCTACTCCGCCTTCGCCCAGAAAACCCTGGAAGCTTTTGCCGGCGTGGCTCCGCAATACGGCATGTTCGCGGCCACTTACGGCCTCGCCGCCACGCTCTTTGCGCGCCATCCCCTGCAGGTCGTCGTCACCGGTCCCGCCGGCGACGTTGCGGCAGACAAACTCCAGGATGCCGCGCACAGTGTCTACCGTTTTGGAAAAGCCGTCTTGCGCCTTACCCCCGGCGCATCCCTCGAAAATCTCGCCGGCGCCCTGCAACAGACCCTGCCGCACCTCCCGGCGGATAAGCCTCTGGCCATCGTCTGCGCCGGCCAGACCTGCCTGCCGCCCACCAGCGATCCCGAGCAGCTTCGCGCGCTGCTCGAAGGCCCCGCCGCCGGCGTCACCGCGGACTGACCCTATGGTATTCCGCCAGCCGTCTGCTTCTCCCGCACGAATTCATATCGGTCCGAGAACGCTTCCGCATCTTCCGCATGGGTCAATGCAAAGTTCCGCAGCTCCTCGGTTGTAGCGGTGATCAATAAGCCGTCATCCGTATCCAGCGTTGCAAGAGCGAGTTTGCCGGCTTTGACCTGTTTCTTTACCCAGGGGTTGTTCAGAAATTCAATACGCAGAGTTTTCTCGTCTGCGTGGATCCGGGCGATCATGTGTGCCGTCACCACGGGATAGGGGTAGAAGGTAAAGTCGCGGTCCTCCGTGTCGGGCCCTTCAAAATCCATGAATAGAAAATTGCCCAACTTAACGATGCGCGCGGTACTGACGAGGCCGCCCTGATCCTTCCGCTTCGTGTCGGACGCTGTCACGTTGTAACTCAGACCATCCTTCCCCCGGGCGAAGATCCAGAGCGGCTCGTCGCTTTTCGCTTCTTCCTTTGTCGGCTCCGCGTGCCGCCATTCTCCCAGCATCTGCTCGTCAAAAATCTTGTCTTCCCGGATATAAAGCGAAAACAGAGCCATCGCTGGCCCGCAACTCACCAATGCCGATGCGAGGCCAATCACAGCAAAAAAGAGAAGAGTCTGTTTCATCTTGTCCTCCTGCGGAAAAATCGGCCGGAGCCTGCTTGCGCGGTTTGCCGCCGGCCGGTTTCAGGCTGGAAATAACTTGTGGAACAGGCTTACTTGCGGGGTCGCGATTCGGGCGGCACGAGCTTGTTCAGCCGGTAGTAGACCACCAGCTGGCCGTAATGCTCCTGCGCGTGCGTCGAGAGCATGTCGGCGAGGTCGTCCACCCGGGTCATGGCGTTGGCGAAGGGATGCTTGACCTCGGCGGCAAGACCCGCGTCGCCCTTGGCTTTGATCACTTCGGCGCCGTCCGTGAACGACTTCTTCACCGCGGCGACGACGTCGGCCTTGGTCTTGTACTTGTCCCGCGGCAGCTCTTCCCCTCCATCCTTCGTGCCCTTGACCGCGTCCGCCAGGAAGTAGTTCACCGCCGAGACGTGCAGCAGCTGCTCGGCAAACGTGCGCACTTCCGGCGTCGGTTTGTATTCTAGTTTGTCTTCGGGGAAGTCCTCGGCCATGGCGATGAGCTTGCGGCCGGCCTCGTTCCACCGTGCTAGCACCGCCTCGGAAGCGCTGGGCGCAGCCTTCGGCGTGTCTTGCTTCTTCGCGGCTTCCTGCGCGAACGCCGGCAGCGCCGCGAGGCTCACCAATACGGCCAGAGCCAGGATCGAAATACTCTTTTTCATGTGGTTTTGTCCTCCATCGAATTTGCGTTCCGGAAATTCCATTTCCAGCAGGCCACTCGCCTGGTTTCGTGCTATGCCCGAATCCGCCCCCGGCGGAGTCGAAGGACCCCCATCATACTTAGGAAAACGCGGGCGGTCAGCGGAATTGCACGGGCACTAATCATGCTAGACTTAAGGTTCCAAATGGAGACGAAGCAACGGTGAATTGGGGCTGGTTGTTCATTCGCATCGCGGTCATGCTGAGCGTGCTGACGCTGCTGGTGTTGTCGCAGCGCTTTTGGCACCGCGCGCTGTGGCGCGTCACCTCGAACTGGGGACGCGTGTGGCTGCGCGTGGCACTGCGCCTGGCCTATATCCTCGTCCTGCTGCTGGTGATTGCCGCCGCGGCCGATGCCATCCGCATGAACCACCGGCATCTCATCCGCACATCGTCTCTGGTCTCCGGTCTGGCCGGCCTGTGGTTTTCGAGCGCCCTGTTCGCCTATCTCGGGGTGAAGTCCATCCACGGACTGGATCGCGGCTGGCACTGGCTCGGCCGGCGCCACGCGGCACAGTCCGGTGAAAAAACGGCGGACGCGGGAAGCGCTGCGCCGCCGGCCGTCGAAATCCTAGCGAGTCCGGGGCGGCGCTATTTTTTCCAGACGGCCACAGCCGTGGCCGGCGCGGCTCCATTTTTCGGCGTCATGTACGGCTTCGCCGCGGAGCGCCTGAAATATCAGGTGCGGCGCATCGAAGTGCCGCTGGCCCATCTGCCGCCAGCGCTGGACGGCATGAAGATCGCGCAGATCAGCGACATTCACCTGAGCGGATATATGACCCGCGAGCAGGTGCGCCGCGCCGTGGACATGGCCAACGAGCTGGCCGCGGACCTGGCCGTGGTCACCGGAGACTTCATCACCGGGGCAAACGACCCGCTGGCGGACTGCATCGAGGAGTTGCGCGCGCTGCGTGCGCCGCTGGGCGTCTGGGGCTGCAACGGCAATCACGAAATCTATGCCAAGGCCGAGGATGCGGCGCAGCTCCTCTTCGCCCAGGCGGGAATGAAGCTGCTGCGGCAGGAGAGCGCGCAGCTCAGTTGGCGAGGCGCGCAGTTCAACCTGATCGGCATGGATTACCAGCGCGAGCGCACGCCCAGCGGGCGGCGCCTGCCCATGCTGGTGCATGCCGAGCCGTTGGTGCGCCGCGACATGCCCAATATCCTGCTTTCGCACAATCCCAACTCGTTCCATCGCGCAGCGGAATTGGGCATCGAGCTTACCCTTTCCGGGCACACACACGGAGGGCAGGTACAGGTCGAAATCCTGGATCACCGCTTCAGTCCCGCGCGTTTTATCACCGACTACATCGCCGGCCTCTACCAGCGCCCGCTCTTTGCTCCCGCGGGCACCGGCCGCGCCGCGGCGACCTTGCTGCCCGCAGCCGAAATGCGTCTCACGGATCCTAGCCCGCTCGGCGCCGCACTGTACGTCAATCGCGGCCTGGGGACCGTCGGGGCTCCCGTACGTCTCGGCGTCCCGCCGGAGATCACGCTCCTCGTTCTGCGTCGCGCCTAGCCAGCTCATTTTTAGCGGGCTGCGGCCCGCTCTTGTCTTCGCGGTAGAGTGGCCTTGCGAGGAGAAAATCCGATGAAACCGCTGCGCTCCTGCCTGCTTCTTTTCACTCTGACGGGGCTGCTCGCCGCCGCTCCTGCGGGCGCTCAAATTCAGATCGGGGAGGCGGCCAAACAGCTCGGGCTGGGGAAATCCGCCACGCTGCCGGAGGGCAAGGTGGCCTCCGGACTGAAGGAGGCGCTGCGCGTGGGCGCGGACAACGCCGTGAAATACACGGGGCGCAAGGACGGGTATTTCGCAAACGCGGCGATCAAGATCCTGATGCCCAGGAATTTGCGGCCGATCGAAAAAGGGCTGCGCGCGGTGGGCTACGGTCCGAAGGTGGACGAATTCATCCTGAGCATGAACCGCGCAGCGGAGCAGGCCGCTCCTGAGGCCCGGTTGATCTTCCGCGACGCCATCCTGGAGATGACCTTCGAGGATGCCCGGAAGATCCTGAACGGCAGCGATACCGCGGCCACCGAATATTTCCAGGCGCATACCACCAGCCGGCTCACCGCGGCCTTCCGGCCCGTGGTGAAGCAAGCCATGCGCGAAAACGGCGTCACCGTGCAGTACGAAGCGCTCATCGGCAAGTATGAATCGCTGCCGTTCATGAAAGGCCCCACGTTCGACATCAACGATTACGTGGTGAGCCAGGCGCTGAACGGGCTGTTCTACATGCTCGGGGAAGAAGAAAAGAAAATCCGCAAGAACCCGGCCGCGCGCGTCACCAGCCTGCTCAAGGAAGTCTTCGCCAAGCATTGAGCCCCCTTCTGGACGCGTTACAAAAGTTGTGGAAAAATGTGGATATCTGCCTCCCCACCCCCGGTGTTTTTCGTAAGCGAGGCAAATGCAGGACTTACAGAGAAGGGGTGCGTAAGAATGGCAAATAGAGGACTTAAAAGTGTGTGTTTGCATAGTGATGCGCAGTAGTGCGTAAGAGGGTGAAAAGAAGTGAAGAGGTAATGAAGAATGAGGGCAGAGGGGGCGCGGGGAAGCAGGGAGTGAAGTAGCGAGGAGGTTTCGAACGACGATCGGCGATAACACGGAAAATGATAACAGATATGTAACGGTAATGCAATGTAATAGCTAGCAGTTTTCGAATGGGTTGTGGAAAAGGGTGCAAGATCTCGACCCTGTGGAATGCAACGCAGGCGGCGGGCGCTCGGCGCCGAGGGGCCGGCGGCATCCCGCGCTTTCTTCCGTTTCCGTGTGCACAGGCGGAAGCCTGTGCTACCCGAATGAGGCAGCGGTTGCGGCACCCCCTCGCCGGTGCGATAATTTGCATTCCACGCGGGGGCATGGCGGATGCGCCGACGTGTAGCGTTTTAGCGATTTAGGGGGCTCTATGGCACTGCGTGATGGCTGGATCGAGAAGCGGGAAGCGGCGGCGGCGAAGGCGAGCGGCAATGGCAACGGCCAGCATGCCTCCGATGGACGCAATATGACGCAGATGCATCTGGCGCGGCAGGGCGTGATCACGGAAGAGATGACGTACGTGGCGACGCGGGAAAAGCTGGAGCCGGAGCTGGTGCGCAGCGAAGTGGCGCGCGGGCGGGCGATCATCCCCGCGAACATTCACCACCGCAACCTGGAGCCGATGGGGATCGGCATCGCCTTCGGGTGCAAGATCAACGCCAATATCGGAAACTCCTCGACCACATCGAATGTGGAGGAAGAGTTGAAGAAGCTGCACCACGCGGTGCACTACGGCTCGGACACGGTGATGGATCTTTCGACCGGCGGAGATATCGCGACGATCCGCAAGGCGATCATCGCGGCTTCGCCCGTGCCGGTGGGCACGGTGCCGGTGTATGAAGCGCTGTCACGGGTGCGGCGTCCGGAAGACCTGACGTTCGAGCTGATGAGGGAAGTGATCGAAGAGCAGGCCGAGCAGGGCGTGGACTACATGACGATTCACGCCGGGGTACTTCGCGAGCATGTGCCGCTGGTGCGCAAGCGGATCACGGGGATCGTGAGCCGCGGCGGGTCACTCATGGCGCATTGGATGGAGCATCATAAGAAGCAGAATTTTCTTTACGAGCGGTTCGATGAGCTGTGCCAGGTCTTCCAGAAGCACGACGTGAACTTCTCGCTGGGGGATGGATTGCGGCCGGGGTGCATCGCGGACGCCAGCGACGCGGCGCAGTTCGCGGAGCTGAAGGTGCTCGGGGAGCTGACCACCAAGGCCTGGGAGCACGATGTACAGGTGATGATCGAAGGCCCGGGGCACGTGCCGCTGGACAAGATCAAGGAGCAGGTGGACAAGGAGATGGAATGGTGCCACGAAGCGCCGTTCTATACGCTCGGCCCGCTGGTGATTGACATCGCACCGGGCTATGACCACATCACCAGCGCGATCGGGGCGGCGATGATCGGATGGCATGGGGCGTCGATGCTGTGCTACGTGACGCCGAAGGAACACCTGGGGCTGCCGAACCCGGAGGACGTAAAGCAGGGAGTGATCGCATACAAGATCGCAGCGCACGCGGCGGACGTGGCGCGGCACCGGCCGGGCGCGCGGGATCGCGACGACGCGCTGAGCTATGCGCGGTTCCTGTTCGACTGGAACAAGCAGTTCGAGCTATCGCTGGACCCGGAAACGGCGCGGGCCATGCACGATGAATCGCTGCCGGACGATTTTTACAAGGACGCGAAGTTCTGCTCGATGTGCGGGCCGAAGTTCTGCTCGATGAACATTACGCAGATGGCCGATAGCGAAGGCGGGCACGACCAGACGGAGCGGAAGCTAAAGTTCGTGGAGTTGCTGACGAAGGTGCAGAAAGCGTAGAGCTTTGCCGGGCTGCTGACGAAGCGCGAACGCAGGCTGCTGTAGCCAAAGCCTTGTCCAGACTATTCGCGTATGCGCGAGCGGATCGAGAAAGCCCGGCCTCCGAAGATGCCGGCTAAAGTTTTACCCCCAATGCCGGAAGCCAAACCGAACGACAATTGTATGCGTGACCGCGAAGCGGTCAACCTGCGCGAAGAGTTCAATCGCTGGGCCGAGGATGGGCGCGGCGAAGGCATGGAGCAGGACCATCTGCCGATCACGCTGCCGGTGCTGGAGAAGATGCGCCTCAGGGCGGCGGAAAACGTCCTGGATGTGGGCTGCGGGGCGGGGTGGCTGGCGCGGCGGCTGGCCAAGCTGGTTCCGGAAGGGCGCGTAGTAGGCATGGATATTTCGGATGAGATGGTGCGGCGGGCGCGGCGTGGTTCGCTGGAATACGAGAATCTGCTGTACGTGGTGGGGGAAGTGGGGGAGATTCCCTGGGAAGTGAATTTCTTTGCGCACGCGATTTCGGTGGAGTCGGCGTACTACTGGCCGGACCCTGCGGCGGGGCTGGGGGAGATCTTCCGGGTGCTGCAAGACGGGGGCGCGGCGTGGGTGCTCATCAACTACTACCGCGAAAACCCGCACTGTCATCAGTGGGCGAAGCATTATGAGGTGGCGACGCATCTGCTTTCGGGCGAGGAGTGGACGGAACATTTCCGGAATGCAGGCTTTGAGAATGTTGCGCATTCGCGGGTGGTGGATCCTTCGCCGACGCCGGAGGTGTATGGGGGGCGGTGGTTCCGGGATGCGGCGCAGTTGCGGGCGTTCAAGGCGGAAGGGGCGCTGCTGGTGCATGGGGTGAAGAAGGGCTGAGCGGTCGCTAAGAAAATTGCGCATTGCACACAGGGGCAGGTGAGATCCTCTCCGGCGGGAACCGGAATCTCCGATCGTCCCGGTAAACGGCACCGGGACTCAGGATGACAGGTGTAGCGGAGTTCTTCAGTGGTTAGCTAGGATTTTTCCTCGCGGGATTTCCAATTTTCCCAATCAGTGAGGACGGCGCCGAGCATGGCGTGGCCGGCTTTGTGCGGCCAATGGGCGGGCTGTTTGCGCAGGTTGCGCTGGGAGAGCAGAGCGGGAAAGTACAGTAACCAGTTGTCGCAAGCCCGAAAAGGGAGGCTTTTATCCGCATTCGAGCGCGTGCTAGGTTGGGGGAACGTTGCCCAAGTCTTCTTGACGCAGCCGGATGGAAAGACGAAAGCCGGGCCACAGGGCCAAGGCCGGGAGAGATCCATGAGTGATCCTGGGCAAGGTTTCCAGGTGCTGGTGGTGGATGATTCGGTGGTCAGCCGCAAGCTGGTGGAGAATACGCTTTCGAACGGGCCGTATACGCTGCTGTTCGCGAAGGACGGCCGCGAAGCGCTGGAGCTGTTCGCGCAGCATCTGCCGCACCTGGTGATCACGGACTGGATGATGCCCGACATCTCCGGGGTGGAGCTGTGCCGGAAGATCCGCGAGGAGTATCAGGGTTCCTACACTTACATCATCCTGCTCACCAGCGTGACGGAAAAAGAGAGCGTGGTACAGGGACTGAGCGCCGGGGCGGATGATTATCTCACCAAGCCATTTCATTCCGACGAATTGCTGGCACGCATCGGGGTGGGGCGGCGGATTACGCAACTGAACCGGGAGATCGCCGCGAAGAACATGCTGCTGGAAGAGATCGCGCATACCGATCCGTTGACGGGATTGCCGAACCGGCGGGCCATTGAAATGTGGGCGGACCGGCAATTGAAAGGGGCAGAACGGCACGGCTATCCGATGTGGGTGGTGCTGGCGGACCTGGATGCGTTCAAGCCGGTGAACGACACCTATGGGCATGAAGCCGGGGACCGGGTATTGCGGCGGTTTGCGGAAGTTCTGAGGGCCAACACGCGTGCGGCGGACATCTGCGGGCGAATGGGCGGAGACGAATTCATTCACGTGGCGAGCCATGCGGAGAAGGAGAATGTGGAGCGCGTGGTGGGGCGGCTGCGCGAGCAGATTGCGGCGCAAGAGTTCGTGTTCGGCGGAAAGAGCGTGTCGGTGACGGCGAGTTTTGGCGCGGCGGTGTGCCAGGGGAATCCTACGCCGGAGTTCGGCGCGCTGGTGGCGGCGGCGGATGAAGCGCTGTATGCGGCCAAACGCGCGGGCGGAAACCAGATGAAGCTGGTTACCCTGGAAGGCTCCTGAAACGCTGCGGCGCGCCAGCACCGGTGAAAAGCGATACGGGCGTATCTGCGTAGTCCTTTCCATGCGTGACCGGGAAGCGGTCAACTTGCATTGATTTTTTCCACGAATAGATCCCGTCCGCGAGGACTGGACTGGGTCCGGAGGGGGCGATATACTCGGCGCGCCGGGGCGCGCATTCCGGGGGAAAATATCCGATGGGCCTCATCGATCAACGGTTCGAGAAGAATTTCATGATCACGTCGGTGGACTACGTCTTCAACTGGGCGCGAAAGAGCGCGATCTGGCCGCTGACGTTCGGGCTGGCGTGCTGCGCGATCGAGATGATTGCGGCGACGACGTCGCGGTTCGACATGGCGCGGTTCGGGGCGGAAGTGTTCCGGCCGTCGCCGCGGCAGGCGGACCTGATGATCGTGGCAGGGACGGTGACGCTGAAGATGGCGCCGGTGCTGAAGCGCGTGTGGGAGCAGATGCCGGACCCCAAGTGGTGCATCTCGATGGGGGCGTGCTCGAGCGTGGGCGGGCCGTTCAATGCCTATCCGGTGCTGCAGGGCGTGGACCGGATCGTGCCGGTAGATGTGTACGTGGTGGGTTGTCCGCCGCGGCCGGAGGGGCTGTTCTACGCGCTGCTGAAGCTGCAGGACAAGATCGATCAGATGTCTCTGGCGAAGAGGCCGACGGAAGTGCGCTTGCAACCAGGGATGGTGGAGGAGTTCAAGCGCGGGGTGATGGTGGCGCAGACGATGGAGCCGCGGTAAGCGAAATTCGAAGCGCGAAAATCGAAATACGAAAATCGGGAAGAATCTGCGCCTGGGAAGAGGGGATTGAGGCGAGGGGCGAGAAACCGGACTGAGGAGCGGGAATGGGATTGCAGCGGGTGGCGAAGGTAGCGGAGATTCCGGCGGGGACGATCCGGGAGTTTCAGGTGGAGGGGAAGGCCATCGCCCTGGCGAATGTGGGCGGGAAATTCCACGCCATTAACAATTCGTGCCTGCACCGTGGGGGACCGCTGGGCGGGGGCGTACTGGAGGGGCAGGTGGTAACTTGCCCATGGCACGGGTGGCAGTTTGACGTGACCAGCGGGAAAGTCATGCAGAACCCCGCGGTGGGGGTGGACTGCTACTCCCTGGAGGTGCATGGGGAAGATATTTTCGTGAATGTGGGATAAAAAGGGTCTCCGCAGCTACCCGCCATTGAATTTTCTATCTATCTTAATATCAATAAGATGCGTTTAGTTAAGAGCAGTGTTTCAGGTTCCCAGTGGAGGCGCTTACCATTGCCGGTGGAGCGGCTGGGGAGGGACCAGACGGCCTGTGGGGGAGGGGCGATGTGTCAGATGGGGTGGGGCCGGGACTGAATTTTCGGTCTAAACTGCACATTTCATTTCGCTTTTTTCGCTATCGCGTGTATATTGCGGCGGGAAAAAATCTGCGATGGCTATGCCGACCGCGCAACGACACTATTGGATCTTCAGCGCTGATCCCCATTATTATCATTGGGATACGCTGTTCGTGAAGGGTAAGGAGATGTGGCATGGGGCGGGGTCCAAGGCCGACGCCAATCGCGCGCTGAAACAAGTGCGCAAGGGCGACCGCGTCCTGTGCTACCACGCGGCTCCGGAGCGCTCGATCTATTCGATCGCGGAAGTAACGCGGGACCCGTATCCCGATCCGCACGACAGTAAGGGCAAGAACCTGGTGGCTGACCTGCGGGCGTTTGAGAGGCTGCCGCGGCAGGTGGCGCTGGCGGAGTTGCGGGCGAACCGGACGCTGCGCAAGGTGAAACTGCTGAAAAACGTGCGGCTGATCGTCTCTGCGATTACAGAAGAGGAGTACGTGGAAATCCTACGGATGGCGGGAGTGGTGGCGATGCCGGGGATCTCCATCTCCTGAGGCGTTCTGCGCTGGGCTTCGCCGCGGCATTCGTGCGGGAGCGCCCCGCGTCCTGGAAGAGCACTTTACGTTCCCCGCCAAGCCTTGACCTGCGCAAGCGCGTATGCGCGATTCCGGGGTGAGCCGGGAATTCA
The DNA here is from genome assembly GCA_020072785.1 of Terriglobia bacterium. Taxonomy (NCBI): domain Bacteria; kingdom Pseudomonadati; phylum Acidobacteriota; class Terriglobia; species Terriglobia bacterium. The sequence continues at coordinate 659,469 of JAIQGG010000001.1, forward strand.
CGAGAACATTTTCAGTGCGGGGTACGTCCAATCAACAGACAGGATTCCGGGCAGAGGTGTGGGCATGAAGAAAAGCAGGGTGAGCAGGGCGCTATTGTTTCTGGTGGCGGTGGCGACGCTATGTGGAGCGGCGCGGGCACAGGAATTTCCGGTGGCCACGCGCACGCTGAAAAACGGAATGAAAGTGCTGGTGCAGCCGGACCACAGCATTCCCAATGTCTCGCTGTATATCTTCTACCGCATTGGGTCGCGCAACGAGCGGCCGGGGACGACGGGGCTGTCACATTTCTTCGAGCACATGATGTTCAACGGAGCGAAGAAATACGGGCCGGGCGAGCTGGACAAGGTGATGGAAGCGAACGGCGGGTCGAACAACGCGTACACGACGCGAGACGTGACCGTGTATCAGGACTGGTTTCCGCGCTCGGCGCTGGGGCTGATTTTTGATATTGAAGCGGACCGCATCCGGGACTTGAACTTCGATCCGGCAAAGATCAAGTCGGAGCGCGGGGTGGTGGCGTCGGAGCGGCGCACGTCGGTGGACGCCAATAATTTCGGGGTGTTGGACGAGCAATTGTGGGCGACGGCGTTTCTGGCGCATCCCTACCAGTGGCCGGTGGTGGGGTGGATGTCCGACATCGAGCACTGGACGATGGAGGATCTGAAACACCATTTCGCGATGGGCTATTCGCCGAGCAACGCCACGATGGTGGTGACGGGGGATGTGACGCCGGAGGAGATTTTCGGGCTGTGCGAGAAAACGATCGAGCCGATTCCGGCACACGCGCCGCCGCCGCCGGTGACGACCACCGAGCCGGAGCAACTGGGGGAACGGCGCGTGCTAGTACATAAATACGCGCAGCTACCAGTGGTGATGATCGGGTATCACGTGCCGCAGACGAGCAGCGCGGATTACTACGCGCTGACGGTGCTGCGCACGGTGCTGGCTTCGGGAGAGAGTTCGCGGCTGTACCAGCGGCTGGTGGACAAGGACCAGCTTGCGCTGGACGTGGCCATGATGCAGGAGCCGGCATTCGATCCGACGCTGGCGGTGATCGTGGCGCAGCCGAAGCAGGGCGTGGACCCGGCAGCGGTGGAGAAGGCGGTCTACGAGGAGCTGGAGCGGACAAAGAGCGGGCTGATCAGCGACCAGGAGCTGGAGAAGGCCAAGAACATCCAGCTAGTGCGCTTTTACCAGCAGATGCGGACGATCAACGGGCGCGCGAACACCATCGGAACGTATGAAGTATTCTTCGGGGACTACAAGAAGCTGTTTGACGCGGCGAAGAACTTTGCCGCGGTGACGAAAGAGGACGTGCAGCGCGCGGCGCGGACATATTTCGGGGAGAACAACCGGACGGTGGCGACGCTGATTCCGGAATCCGAGGAGAAGGCCAAGCCATGAGCCGCTCATCCATTTTCACGCGCTTTCTGGTCTCGACCGCACTGGCTCTGACGTTCGCCGCCGCCGCTCCGGCACAGTCGCTGCGCCTGCCGCCGCACGAGAAGGTGGTGCTGAAAAACGGACTGACCGTGCTGCTGCTGGAGAAGCGCGGGGTGCCGATCGTGAGCTTCGTGGCGCTGGTGAAATCGGGGGCGACGGCGGACCCCGCGGGGCAGGAGGGACTGGCTGCGATCACCGCGGGGCTGCTGCGCAAGGGCACGAAGAGCCGCACGGCGCAGCAGTTTTCCGCGGACCTGGATTTCATCGGCGGGGAGTTCAGCGCGGACGCCGGCGAGGACTACACGAGGGTCTCCGCGGAATTTCTGACCAAGGACCTGGGGCGCGGGCTGGAGCTTTTCAGCGACGCGCTGCTGCATCCGGTTTTCCCGCAGGAGGAAGCGGACAAGCTGCTGCGGCAAAGCCTGGACGGGATCAAGGCGGCGAAGGACGATGCGCAGTCGGTGCTGACGGCGTATTACGACGGGTATTTGTTCGGGGCACATCCGTATGCGCGGCCGGCGGGCGGGGACGAAGTGTCGCTGGAGCGGATCCGGCGCGAGGCGATCCTGCGTTTCTACGAGACGCAGTACGCGCCGGGGAACACGATCCTGGCGGTGGCGGGAGATTTTTCGGCGGCGGAGATGCGCAAGCGCATCGAAGAGTCGCTGGGCGGGTGGGCGGCGAAGGCCGTGCCGGCGGCGGCGTTGCCCGCGGCGGCGCCGGCGAAGGGCAAGCGGCTGCTGCTGGTGGACAAGCCGGATTCGACGCAAACGTTTTTCGCCGTGGGGAACGTGGGGATTGCGCGGACGGATCCCGACCGCACGGCGATCCGGCTGGTCAATGCGATCTTCGGGGGGCGCTTCACGTCGCTGCTGAACGAGGAGCTGCGCGTGGAGTCCGGGCTGACCTACGGGGCGGTTTCGTATTTCGATTCGCGAAAGGCGCCCGGGCCGTTCCTGCTGTTCAGCTACACGCAGAACGCGACAACGGTGCCGGCGCTGGACAAGGCGCTGGAGGTGCTGCGCAAGCTGCACCAGGACGGGGTGACGAAGGAACAGCTGGATTCGGCGCGGACGTACATCAAGGGGCAGTTTCCGCCGACGATCGAGACCTCCATGCAACTGGCCAGCCTGATTGCCTCGAACGAATTTTACGGGCTCACGGACAGCGAGGTGAACGAACTGGAGGCGCGGCTGGATGCGGTGACGCCGGAAGTGGCGCGGCAGGTGATCGCGAAGCATTTTCCGCTGGAGAATCTGGTGTTTGTGCTGATCGGGAAGGCGGCGGAGATTCGCCCGGCGGTGGAGAAATACGCGGGGCAGCGGGATGCGCGGGAGATTGCCGAGCCGGGGTTCTGGCCGCCGCCAGTGGGCGTCCCCGCGCCGGCGCCAAAGTAAGCGGATTCTTTTCGGGCAGAAACAAATTTCGGGCAGACAAATTCAACGAGAAAAATCTGACGGAGGACCTATGCGCGTTCGAGCCGGGAAATATGGACTGGCGCTGTGCCTGACGGTGCTGCTCCTGGCGGCCGCGGCGGGCGCTGCGGAGGAAGCGCCGCTGCTGGTGCAGTCGCCCACGCTCAGCAGGACCCAGATCGTTTTCGTCTTCGGCGGATATTTGTGGAGCGTGCCGCGGGAGGGCGGCGAGGCGCGGCAACTGACCACCGGCGGTCACGAGCGCCTGCCGGTCTTTTCCCCCGACGGCCGGTGGATCGCCTTCAGCGGGGACTACGACGGAAACACGGACGTTTATGTGATGCCCGCGGAGGGCGGCGAGCCGCGCCGGCTGACCTGGCATCCGCAGGCGGACCTGGTGGCGGGCTGGACGCCCGACAGCAAGCGAATCCTGTTCCGCTCGGAGCGCGAAGCCTACGCCGATTTCAGCCGCTTGTACACTGTACCAGTGGGGGGCGGCCTGCCGGAGGTGCTGCCCATGTGGCGCGGGGAAGAGGCCTGGTATTCGCCGGACGGCTCGCGCCTGGCCTACGTGCCGAACATGCAGTGGCAGAAGGCATGGAAGCGCTACCGCGGCGGGCAGACAACGCCTGTTCATATCGTGCGGCTCAGCGATCTGGCGCTGGAAAAAATTCCGCGCGAGAACTCCAACGATAGCCATCCGGTGTGGATGGGCGATACGGTCTATTTTCTCTCCGACCGCGACGGTCCCGTGACGCTCTACGCCTACAACACGAAGCGCCGGGAAGTGAAGCAGCTCATCCTCAACAACGGCTACGATTTCAAATCGCTCTCGGGAGGGCCGGACGCGCTGGTCTATGAGCAGTTTGGCGGAATCCATCTCTACGATCCGGCCAGCGGGAAATCACGGAAGGTGATGATCCGGATTTCCGGCGATCTTCCGGCCACGCGCCCGCAGTACCGGAAAGTGGTGGAAAAGATTGCCGCCGCGGGGATCTCGCCGACGGGCGCGCGGGCGGTCTTCGAAGCCAACGGGGAGATCCTGACGGCGCCCGCCGAGAAGGGCGACGTGCGCAACCTTACGCGGACCACGGGCATTGCCGAACGCGACCCGGCGTGGTCGCCGGACGGTAAATGGATCGCCTATTTCTCCGATGAATCGGGCGAATACGCGCTGCACCTGGCCGATCCGGGCGGACTCGGGCCGGTCCGCAAGATCGAACTGGGCCGTCCGCCGTCGTTCTTCTACAGCCCGCTGTGGTCGCCGGACAGCAAGAAGATCGCCGTGCAGGACAAGCGCCTGAATCTGTGGATCGTGGACGTGGAAAAAGGAAGCCTGAGCAAGGCGGACACGGACCGCTACGAGGAGCCCGAGCGCGGCCTGGATCCCTCCTGGTCGCCGGACAGCAAATGGCTGGCCTACACCAAGCTCCTGATGAATCACCTGCGGGCGGTCTTCGTTTATTCGCTGGAGAGCGGGAAGAGCGTGCAGGTGACGGACGGGCTGAGCGACGCGCGATTCGCGGTTTTCGACAAGGGAGGGAAGTACCTGTTCTTCACGGCCAGCACGGATGTGGGGCTGTCGGCGGGCTGGCTGGACCTGTCGAGCTACCAGCACCCCATCAGCCGAAACGTTTATGCCGTGGTGCTGAAGAAGGGCGATCCCTCTCCCGTCGAGCCGCAGAGCGACGAGGAAAAGGCCAAGGGAACGGAGAAGAAAGACGAGAAGAAGGACGAGAAGAAGGACGAGAAGACGGAAGAAGCGGTGAAAGTCGTGATGGACCTCGAGGGCCTCGGGCAGCGCATCGTGGCGCTGCCGGTCCGTGCGGCGAACTACACGGGCCTGGAGGCCGGCAAGGCGGGGGTTCTGTTTCTTGGCGAGGTGCCTTCGGTGCCCAGCTTCGAGGCTCTGAACGGCCCGGCGAGCATCACCGTGTCGAAGTTCGACTTGAGTACGCGCAAGACGGAGCCGTTCCTGAGCGGTGCGGCGGCCTTCCACGTTTCCGCGAACGGCGAAAAGGCGCTCTTCCGGCAGGGGAAGGGATGGTTCATCGCGGGCACGGCGGCGGCGCCCAAGGCGGGTGAAGGAGCGTTGAACCTGGCGGAGATGGAAGTCTACGTGGACCCCCGCGCGGAGTGGAGCCAGATGTATCACGAGGTGTGGCGCATCCAGCGCGATTTTCTCTACGACCCCAATTATCACGGGCTGAACCTGATCGCCGCGGAAAAGATATACGCTCCCTTCCTGCAGGGAGCCGGCGGGCGCGCGGACCTCAATTATCTCTTCGAGGAAATGCTCGGGGAGCTCACGATCGGACACATGTTCATCCGCGGCGGAGCAATGCCGGAAGCGAAGAAAGTGAAAGGCGGCCTACTGGGAGCGGACTACCGGGTCGAGAACGGGCGCTTCCGCTTGGTGCGCATCTACAACGGGGAGAACTGGAACCCGGACCTGCGCGCGCCTCTGACGCAGCCCGGAGTGGACGTGCGGACCGGCGAGTACCTGCTGGAAGTGAACGGCGTGGACGTGCGCCCCACCGCGGAGGTGCACCGCTACTTTGAAAATACCGCGGGGAAGCAGATCCGCATCAAGGTCGGGCCGTCTCCCGATGGCAAGGACGCGCGCGAGATGACTGTCGTACCGGTGGAGGACGAGTTTGGCCTGCGCAACCGCGCCTGGGAGGAAGACAACCGCCGGAAGGTGGAGGAGATGAGCGGGGGCAAGGTGGCCTATGTGCACGTGCCGGATACGGCGGAGGGGGGGTACCTGAACTTCAACCGCTTCTACTTCTCCCAGGTTGGCAAGCAGGCAGTGGTGATTGACGAGCGCTACAACCACGGCGGAGAGATCGCCGATTACATCATAGACCTGCTCAAGCGCTCGCTGCGCAACTGCAGCGTGACGCGCGAGGGGGAGAACTTCTGCTCGCCCCTCGAACAGATTTACGGCCCCAAGACCATGATCATCAACGAAATGTCCGGCTCCGGCGGCGACGCTCTCCCCTGGATGTTTCGCCAGGAGCGCATTGGCCCGCTGGTGGGGACGCGCACCTGGGGCGGTCTCGTGGGCATCTACAGCTACCCGGCGCTCATGGACGGCGGGCGGGTGACCGCGCCGCGCGTGGCAATCTTCGGGCTACACGGGGACTGGGTAGTCGAGAATCGGGGCATCGCGCCGGATATTGAAGTGGAAAACGATCCGGCGTCGGTGGCCGCGGGGCGCGATCCGCAACTCGAACGCGCCGTGCAGGTGACCCTCGAGGCCCTGCGCAAGAATCCGGTGGTCCTTCCGGAACGTCCGCCCTATCCCGATTACCACAAGAGGTAAGCAGGAGGCCCCCGTGGAGCGAATTCCACCGGGGGCCTTTTCAGTTCGTCGCGGATTTGCGCAGAGATTTGGACAGCAGCCAGGGGAGAAGTTTGGCTTCGGCGTAAGCCTTGTCCCAGGAGTTGTGGGCCACGCCGGGATACTCCGTATAGTGCACCTCGGCGCCCACGGCCTGCATGGCCTCCGCCATATGGCGCGATTCCGCCACGTCAATCACGTCATCCGCGTCACCATGAAAAAGCCAGACGGGCGTGTGGCCGATCTTCCTCGCCACGTCGGCGAACGGGTCGGGCGCGGTTGAGACCGCCGGAAGCGGCACGGTTTTCGGTGCGCGCACGCCGCCGCAGACCGGCGCGATAGCGGCAAAGAGGCCCGGGTTGCGAGAGGCCAGATACCAAGTGCCATAGCCGCCCATCGAAAGCCCCGTCAAGTACACGCGATCCGGATCACCGCGGAACTGCTGCATGGACTGGCGGAGAGCGGTGAGGGCCAGCTTTTCCATGCGCGGCTCGATCCAGGTGGCGTCTTCGGGGCAGCGGGGGAAAACGATGATGGCCTGCGGCGGCATCTGATAGCCGAGAAATAGGCGGGCCAGGACGGATTCGCTGCTCCCTGCAGGGTATTGCCCGCGATGCCCGATGCCATGCAGAAAGAGGATGACCGGCCACTTCTTCTGTTTCGTCCAGGTCTCTGGAACGTAGACTTCGTAGCGGTAGGAGAGGCCCTCGACAACGGCGCTGCGAAAGAGGATTCCGGTTTGCGGCTTGGCGGCGCGAAACGATGCGGCGCAAGAAAACGCCAGAAGAAGAGCGCTGAAGAGAAAAAATCGGCGTGTCGTGAGCCGTAGCATGGCTTTTGCCGGGGTGTAGTATATGCGATGCGGTGGAGAAGATTCAGATTTCGTGTGCAGAGAAGCTGTTGTGAGTATGGCGCCGGGGGCTGTGGTACTTTGAGGGGCTTGGAGGGCTATGCCGGAGCTTCCGGAAGTCGAGACGGTGGCGCGGGGGTTGCGCCCGGTGATTGTGGGGCGGCGGATCGTGTCCGTGGCGCTGGGGAAGACGGATTTCATGGACGATCCGGCGGCGATCGAGGAGCAATTGCCGGGGCGGCGGATCGAGGCGGTGGAGCGGTACGGAAAATTCCTGCTGCTGCGGCTTTCGGCGCGAAACGTGGATGGGGCGCCGGCGGCGCTGATGGTGCATCTGGGGATGACCGGGCATTTGGCGGCGCTGGCGGCGGCGCAGCCGTGGGGGAAGCATACGCACGCGTGTTTCGTGCTGGATGACGGACGGGAACTGCGCTACACGGACCCGCGGCGGTTCGGGCGGATGGCGCTCTTCACGGAGGCGGCGCTGGCCGTGGAGGTGGCGCCGCTGGGTGCGGATCCTCTGGAGGTTGGAGAGGCGGAATTCTGCGAGCGGATCCGCTCGCGGGGGGCGCGGATCAAGGCGCTGCTGCTGGATCAGCACGTGCTGCGCGGGGTGGGGAATATCTACGCGGATGAGAGCTTGTGGCGGGCGCGGATTCATCCGGCACAGACGGGCGCTCGGCTGACGCGGGCGCAAGCGGCGGAGTTGCGGCGGACGCTGCAGGAGATTCTGCGGCGGGCGATTGCGCTGCGTGGATCGTCGATTTCCGATTATCTGGACGCGGAGGGTCGGCAGGGAGAATATCAGCGGCGCCACCGCGCGTACGGGCGGGAGGGGAAGCCGTGCCCGCGCTGCAAGGCGGCGATCCGGAGGATGGTGGTGGCGGGGCGGAGTAGTTTTTTTTGCCCGCGCTGCCAGCGGGCGCCAAGAAGACGGCGGCGGGGCCGTGCGAAGCGGGCCGGTTGAGATCCTTTCCGACAGGAGTCGGAATCTTCGATCGGTCTGCAAAGAACGCAGCCCTCAGGATGACAAGATAAGAAGAAGGGCAGCGGGTAGCTAGCAGGGGATGGCTGGCGCGATTTCCGAGAAGACGGTTTGCGCGATTTCGGGGAGGAAGAATGAATTCACGGCGAGCAGCGGGAGTGTGTTTAGCGGTGGCGATGGTGCTGCTGGGGGTGCGCTCGGGAGCGGCGCGGCCGGCGGGGGAGGAGGCCAGCGCGTTCGCCGCGGCCGATGCGAAGATCCTCGCGGAAATTGGTGAGCACAGCCAGGTGATGGAAAACCTGGAATATCTCTCCGACCGGATCGGGCCGCGGCTGACGGGGTCGGCGCAGTTGCAGCAGGCCAACGAGTGGACGGCGGAGATGTTCCGGGGCTACGGGCTGACGAACGTGCACCAGGAGCCGTGGACGATCGCGCGCGGGTGGACGCGGGGCACGGCGCGGGCGCGCGTGGTGAGCCCGACGGAGCACCCGCTGACGATCGCGGCGGCGGGCTGGTCGCCGAGCACGAACGGGGCGGTGCGCGGGCCGGTGGTGTACGTGGACGCCGCGAAGAAGGAAGATTTCGATAAATTCCGGGGCAAGCTGAAAGGCGCGGTGGTGATTTATCAGGAGCCGAGGAGCCTTTCGCCGGCGGCGCCGGCCGACCCGTACGGCGAGCTGGTGCATCCGATGCAAAAGCCGCCGGCGCGGCCCGGGGAGCCGGCGCTGGCTTCGCCCTACGCGGTGTATTTGGAGATGGCGCGGGCGCGGACGCAGTTTTTCAAGCAGGAAGGCGTGGCGGTGGTGCTGCGGGATTCGAGCAAGCCGCACGGGCTGCTGAACATGGGCGGGATCGGCGGGGAGAACTACGAGGTGGGGGCGATACCCACGGCGTTCGTTACCGGGGAAGGCTACCGGCTGCTCTGGCGGATGGTGAAGCACGGCGCGGTGGAAGCGGAGATCGAAATCAGCAATTCGTTCAGCGAGAAGCCGGTGGAAGTGTACAACACGGTGGCGGAGATCCGCGGGACGGTGAAGCCGGACGAGGTGGTGATTCTGGGAGCGCATCTGGATTCGTGGGACCTGGGGACGGGTGCGACGGACGATGGAACGGGGGCGATGGCGGTGCTGGAAGCGGCGCGGGCGCTGGCGAAGACGGGGCTGAGGCCGAAACGGACGATCCGATTTGTGTTGTTCAGCGGAGAAGAGCAGGGGCTGGTGGGGTCGAAGAAATATGTGGAAGCGCACCAGAACGAGCTGGGGAAAATCTCCGGCGTGCTGGTGCACGACACGGGAACGGGGCATGTATTGACGCTGGGGTTGCACGACAACTACCAGGACCGGGAGATCGTGGACCAGGTGCTGGAGCCGCTGGGGGCGTTGAAACTGCAGGAGCCCAGCATGGCGCGACAGTTCGGAACGGACCACGCGTCGTTTAACGAAGCGGGCGTGCCGGGATTCTGGGTGGTGCAGAACGAAGCGGAATATCGGAACACGCATCACAGCCAGTCGGATACGTTCGATAAGGCGTGGAAGGACGATTTGATCGAGGGCGCACAGGTGCTGGCGACGTGGGCCTACAACACGGCGGAGCTGCCGGGGATGCTGCCGCGGCGGGCTGTGGCGAGGAGCGCGCCGAACGAGGCCAAGAGCGTGGCGGCGGCGCCGGATGCGGTGGCCGCGGTGGACACGAAGATCCTGGCGCAGGTGAAGGCGGACCAGGGGGAGCTGCGCGCGAACCTGCAGTACTTGACAGACCGCATCGGGCCGCGGCTGACGGGTTCCGCGAAGCTGGATGCGGCGAGCCACTGGACCGAGGAGAAGTTCAAGAGTTACGGGCTGGAGAACGTGCACCTGGAGCCATGGACGGTGGGCGCGGCGTGGAAGCGGGGAACGGCGCGGGGGCGGGTCGTGGAGCCGGTGGAGCAGGAGCTGACGGTGGAGTCCTACGGCTGGTCGCCGAGCACCAAGGGCGTGGTGCGCGGGAACGTGATCGGGATCAAGGCGCTGAAGCCGGAGGAGCTGGAGCAGTACCGGGGCAAGTTGAAGGGCGCGATCGTGTTGGTGGGGACGCCGACGGATCTGAAGATGCCGGAAAACCCGCTGCTGACGCCGTTTGACGAGATGTCCATTCCGATCGCGACGCCGCGCGTGGCGGGGGAGAAATTCAACCTGGAGACATATATCCGGATGCGGAACGCGTTGCTCAAGATGCTGCAGGAGGAAGGAGCGGCGGTGGCGTTGCTGCCCTCTGACAAGTGGTACGCGCTGCCCAACATTTCCACGGCCTCGCGGGAGTACGCTCCGGGTCCGGTGCCGATGGCTTCGCTCACGCTGGAGAATCATCATTTGCTGTGGCGGCTGCTGGAGAGCGGGCCGGTGCAGGCGGAGGTGGAGATCAAGAACAGGTTCAGCAAGAAGCCGGTGGAGGTGTACAACACGGTGGCGGAAATCCGGGGGAGCGAGAAGCCGGACGAGGTGGTAATCATCGGAGCGCACCTGGATTCCTGGGATTTGGGCACGGGAGCGACGGACAACGGCACAGGGTCGATGGCCGTGCTGGAGGCGGCACGGGCGCTGCAGCGCGCGGGGGTGAAGCCGAAACGGACGATCCGGTTCGTGCTGTTCAGCGGGGAAGAGCAGGGGCTGAACGGGTCAAAGGCCTACGTGGCGGCGCACAAGGAGGAGCTGGGGAAGATCTCCGGGGTGCTGGTGCACGACAGCGGGACAGGGCGGGTGCTGACAATCGGGCTGATGCACAACTACGGCGTGCGCGAAACGATGGACCGCGTGCTGTATCCGCTAGCGCAGAGCGATGGTCTGGTCGAGCCCAGCCTGCGCAACGAAGGCGGCAGCGACCACGTGCCGTTCGACGCGGCGGGGGTGCCGGGGTTCTGGTGCGTGCAGGAGAACGGGGATTACGACCGCACCCACCACTCGGCGGCGGACACGCTGGACCGCGTGGACTTTGACGCGTTGAGCGAGGGCGCGCAGGTGCTGGCGGTGTGGGCGTACAACGTGGCGGAGCTGCCGGAGATGCTGGCGCGCAAGGCGGCGCCGGCGGCGGAGAATAAGAAGCACTGAGGGAGAGAGCGTGCGAGCTGTGGTGCAGCGTGTAAGCCGGGCGAGCGTCCGCGTGGAGAGCCGCGTGACCGGGGAGACCGGGGCGGGGCTGCTGATTCTCCTGGGCGTGGGGCGGGAGGACACGCCGGCGGTGGCGGCGGCGTTTGCGGAGAAGATCGCGAACCTGCGGATCTTCGAGGACGAGCAGGGGAAGATGAACCGTTCGCTGTTGGAGACGGGTGGCGGGGCCCTGGTGGTTTCGCAGTTCACTTTGTACGGGGACGCGCGGGGGCAGCGGCGGCCGAGTTTTCTCAACGCGGCGCCTCCGGAGCTGGCGCGCAGTTTGTACGAGGAATTTGCGGGGAAGCTGCGGGCGCTGGGCGTGACGGTGGGCACGGGCGTGTTTCAGGCGATGATGTCGGTGGAGCTGGTGAATGAAGGGCCGGTCACGATCCTTCTCGATTCGGACAAGACGTTCTAACGGGCGCGGCATGCCAAAGGCTGCCGAACCGTGGACGAAGGCGGGCGTCTTGCGCGAACTGGAGAGGCTGGCGAATCCCCGGATACGCGCGAAGATGGCGTACTTCGACGTGCATATTCCAAAGGCGCACGGCATCTCTGCACCGGTGCTGCACCGGTTAGCGCGCCGCATCGGCAAGAATCACAAGCTGGCCGAGCAGCTCTGGGCCTCCGGCATCCATGAAGCCCGAATTCTCGCGGCGCTCATCGGGGAACCTGCAAGAGTCACTGCAACGCAGATGGAGCGCTGGGCGCGCGGCTTTGACGCCTGGGATGTTGTGGACTCAGCATGCTGCTATCTCTATGCGTATGCCACTCCGGCGTGGAGCAAGGTATACGCCTGGAGCCATCGCCGCGAAGAATTCGTGAAGCGCGCTGCTTTTTCGCTAATGGCCTATCTTAGTTACAAAGACAAAGTGGCTGTCGAAGCGCGTTTCGAACGGTGTCTACCGATCATTGAGAGGGAAGCGGGCGACGGGCGGAATTTCGTGAAGAAAGCGGTCAACTGGGCGCTGCGCGCTATCGGTAAACGCAACCTGCGGCTGAACCGGGCAGCCATCGGCACGGCTGAACGCATCTCCAAGCAGGACTCTTCCTCGGCCCGGTGGATTGCCGCCGATGCGCTGCGGGAATTACAAAGCGAGGCAGTGCAACGCCGTCTGCGGGCGAAGAAAGCAAAGAGGAAACGCGATGCAGGCGAAACCTGAAGCACGGGACATGGGGATCCGCGCGGCACATGCGGGCGACGCGGCGGCGATTGCGACGCTTGCGGGGCAGCTGGGCTATCCAGCGACGCGGGAAGAGATCGCGCGGCGGCTGGGGGAGATGAACGGGCGGGAAGTGCAGGTGGTGCTGGTGGCGGAGGCGCAGGGCCAGGTGATCGGCTGGGCGCACGTGGCGGTGGAGGGGCATGTGGTGACGGATGTGCGCGCGGAGCTGCGGGCGCTGGTGGTGGCGGAGGAGCAGCGCAGCGGTGGGGCGGGGCGGCGGCTGCTGGAAGCGGCGGAAAACTGGGCGCGGGAGCAGGGCTGCGGGGAGATCGGGCTGCGGTCCAACGTGCTGCGCGAGCGGGCCCACCCGTTCTATCTGCGGCACGGCTACGAGCACTACAAGACGCAGAAGACCTTCCGGAAGAAGCTGTGACGCGGGCCCAGCGGCGGAGAGGAACCAACCGCCGGAAAATGTCCTCCCGCTGGTGCATTATATCGTTTCACGATATAATAATTGTATGTTAGATCCTATACGTGATGCGCAGTATCGCGCGCTGGCCGAATTCCGCTATCTCATTCGCCGCTTTCTGAGAAGCAGTGATGCCGCCGCGCGCGCCGCGGGCCTGAAACCCCAACAGTATCAGATGCTCCTGGCGATCCGCGGACTCCCTCCGGGACAAGAGGCTACCATCCGCACGCTTGCGGACCGGCTCTTATTGCAGCACCACAGCACCGTAGAATTGATTGACCGGCTGGAAGAGCACGGGTATGTCCTACGTTCTCGCAGTCAAGTTGATCGCCGTAGCGTGTTGGTGTCGCTGCGTCCAGCCGGGGAGCGTGCGCTGGGGCAGGTGGCGCGGCAGCGCCTGGAAGAACTGCGCATGACCGGATCGGCTTTGGTCGAAGCGCTCGGCGCCCTCCTGGAAGGGGGCAAAAGAGGCCGGCGGGGGCGGAAACACACGATGCACCCGGCAGCCGGCAAGAAGCGGAGCCCCAGGCCATCGTGAACGCCTCCAACACCTCAGCCTTGCCCGAAGACGCGTTTTCGACCTCCCAGGCGCTCGGACCCCACGAACGAGGCGACTTTACGCTTGCGCCGCGCGCGCTGTGGATCGCGGCGCTGGCCATTCCCATCGGTGCGGTGTCGGCTGTTTTTGCGCTTATCCTTTTGCGGCTGATCAGTTTTTTCACAAACGTCTTTTATTACGGCCGATTCACGACCGCAGGGGTTTCGCCCGCTGGTCATCATCTGGGCTGGCTGGCGGTTTTCATTCCCGTTCTCGGAATGACGATTGTCGGGGTGATCGCGCGCTACGGCTCCCACCGCATTCGCGGCCATGGCATTCCCGAAGCGATCGAGTCCATTTTGCTGAACGGCAGCAAGATCGAACCGAAAGTCGCCATCCTGAAACCCATTGCGACAGCGATCTCCATTGGCTGCGGTGGACCGTTTGGTGCGGAAGGCCCGATCATCATGACGGGCGGGGCCTTCGGCTCGATGGTGGCGCAGTTGTTTCATCTGACGAGTGCCGAGCGGAAGACGCTCCTTGTCGCAGGTGCCGCCGGCGGGATGTCGGCAACCTTTGCGGCGCCTGTGTCTTCGGTGCTGCTCGCGATCGAGCTGCTTCTCTTCGAGCGCAAGCCGCGCAGCATCATTCCCGTGGCGATGGCAAGCGCCACGGCCGCGCTCTTACGCAGATATCTGCTCGGCGAAGGTCCGATCTTTCCGGCGATTCCGCACCCCGCCGCGTTCTCGCCCCTGGTGTTGTTTGGTTGCGTCCTCGCGGGCCTGATCGGTGGTCTGGTCTCCATCCCGCTGAGCCGATCGATCTACGCCAGTGAAGACCTTTTCGAACGGCTGCCCATCCACTGGATGTGGTGGCCGGCGATTGGCGGATTGTTTGTCGGCATTGGCGGCCTATTTTTTCCGCAGGCACTTGGCGTGGGCTATGACGTGATCGGACAACTGGTGCAGGGCAACCACGCGCTGCATCTCGTTCTGGGAGTGCTCCTGGTGAAATGGGCGATCTGGTCAGTTTCTCTCGGCTCGGGAACATCGGGTGGCGTCCTGGCGCCGCTGATGATGATCGGTGCGGCGCTCGGGGGTCTCGAGTCGTACGTCTTTCCGGATGGGGGCGCAGGCTTTTGGGCGTTGATCGGCATCGGAGCGGTGCTGAGCGGAGCGATGCGCGTGCCGATGACGGCAATCGTCTTCACCGTCGAACAGACACACGACTGGAACATGCTCCTGCCGCTGCTGATCGGTTGTGTGGCGTCCTACTCGGTTTCGGTGCTGGTCCTGCGGCGTTCGATTCTCACGGAAAAGGTCGCGCGGCGGGGTTACCATCTGAGCTGCGAGTATGCGATGGATCCCCTGGAACTGCTCCACGTGCGAGAGGTGATGCGCACAAACATCGTGGTCCTGCCCGCGGCAGGCACGCTGAGAGAAACCGCCCAGGCCTTGCGAACCGACCATCGCCGGAGCCAGAGGCTTCTGCCCGTTGTAGATGGGCAGGGCCGGCTTGCCGGTGTTCTTACGCGAAGCGACATTCGGAAGCGAGTCGAGGAGGGTAACGGAGCGGCGCTGGCACAGCCTCTTGCGGCAATTGTCCGCGCGAATCCGGTTGCTGCTTATCCGGATGAGCCGTTGCGATCCGTGGTCTACCGCATGGCCGAAAAAGGTGTCACACGCCTGCCCGTCATCGAGCGCGGAGCGGAAGAAAAACTCCTCGGCCTCGTCTCGCTTGATGATTTGCTCAAGGCGCGCACCCGCAGCCTCGAAGACGAGCGCCGCCGGGAACGCATCCTGCGGCTGCAATTTCTGCTCCCGCGCAGGCGAGCACGCAGTGACACGCCAGCGGTGCCCTGATCTACGCCGGGCGTGGGGTGTCTGCTAGAAGCCGCCGAATCGGGAATTGCATGAACGGCGCTGCCGCATGCGGAAGTGTGTGCGCAAGGGAGACGGGGAGGCCATGCCGCGGAGACTGGGCATTTTGTTAGAGTTTGAGCTCCCATGTTTCCGCGACAAGATCGCGGCCAAAACTGTGGTGTGGCTTCCTGCCAAGCAAACGGAAGCCGGATTGTCTGTAGATATGTCTGGCGGCGTAGAGGTCGCTCTGGGTCCAAAGCGTGATTTTTCGATAGCCCACTTGCCGGGCGAAACGCACGCATTCGCCGACGAGGCGGGCACCAATGCCCAGGCCGCGTGCGGCAGGTTCCACCAGGAGGAGGCGCAGCTTGGCTACCGTCTTCGATTTCCTGACGAGGAAGACGGAACCAGCGAATTCACCATTTCTCTCCGCGATCCAGCAGCGCTCGTGTTTCGGGTTGTAGTGGTGAAGGAACTCCGCGACGATGCTGGCGACCAAGCCCTCGAACTGTTGGTCATAGCCATATTCCTGAGCGTAGAGCGTGCCGTGGCGATGGACGACCCAGCCCATATCCCCCGGCTGGTGAGGCCGGAGAAGGTAAGGAACCCGCTCCTTCGAGGGGCTGCTGAGCAGGTTTTCGATGACACGCATGGCTGCGATCAGGCGCGTTTGCTCAGGGACAGGGAGAGTTCTCAACATCGCGCCGACTTCGTCCTGCGAGTGAGTATCCAGGGAGAGGAAAGTTTTTCGCCCCAGAGAAGTGAGCGATAACAGGCTTTGCCGGGCATCCGCTTGGGAGGCTTTCCTGGCGAGCAGGCCGCGCCTTTCAAAGCCGCGCAAGATGCGGCTGAGGTACCCGCCATCCAATCCCATCTCTTTGCCAAGTTCGCTGGCCGTTGGATTCTGGCGGTGAGCCAGCTCATAGAGCACGCGCGCCTTGGTCAAGGAGAATGGGCTGCTCAACAGCCTTTCCCGAAGCACGCCGATTTTGCGCGTATAGAAGCGGTTGAACTGCCGCACGGCGTCAATGCGCTGGCCGAATCCGGCATTTGCGGTCATCCTCGCCTCCCGGGAGAAGCACGAAGAAGGACACTATCAGTTAAATAGTTGCCGCAGTCAAGTATTGGCGCGCCCGGGCCTGGGCCGGGTGAGCGCGCGAAGGAGAACGCAGCAGGCTGCGGGAAAAAACCGGCCAGGGAACGGCCACATTCCACCGCCTGTGCGCAAGGAGTTGCTTCGGCGGCGCCAGCATCTGGCGCGCACAGGATAAAGCCTGCGCCACTGCATGTTTCCGCGGCGGGCTAGAAGCCGCCGCCGCCCCCGCCGCCGAAGCCGCCGCCGGAGCTGCCGCCGCCGCCGAAGCCGGAACCGCCGGAGCTGCGCGGGGCGGAAGCCATGACGCTGCTGGCGCGGGCGGACATGGCGCTCAGGTCGTTGGTGAAGTTCATGGGATAGAAGGTGGGGCCGTAGCTGCCGCGATACCACTGCGGCGGCTGCGTGCAGATGCCCTGGAAGGCCTTGCTCCAGTTTTTGTCCACGCCGAGAGCCATGGCGAAGGGCAGGAACTTTTCGAACATCTCCGGGGTCTTGATCATGCGGTTGAAGCGGTCGGACTCGACGTGATTGAGGAAGTCCTCGAAGCCCAGGACGTGTTCCAAGGCGCGGGCGCCCTCGCTGGTGTGCGCGGGCATGAACCAGCCGAAGGCGAAGATGACGCCGCCGGTCAAAGCTCCAGAAAAGATAAACGTCAGCGGGGCCATGCCCAGGAGGCGTCCCACCCAGGAGCCGCCCCAGGCCAGCAGAATGCCGGTGACCAAGGCGATGCCGGTGTAGGAACTGCGGGTGCTGTCCGGGCGCTGGCGGTAATAGCCGTGGGTGACCAGGGAATCGAATAGACCGTTCTTCATTTGCGGGAGGCTGGTGTAGAAACGGTTCTCCAGGCTGCTCATGGAGACGCTTTCGCCGGCGGTGCCGGCGGAGAAGAAGCCGTTGAGGAGGACCTGCTCGTGGGGCTTGAGACTGGCCCAGGTGGAGCGGTCTTTTTGGAGGATGAAGTTGTAGTCCTTATCGGACCACAAGCCGCCCAGATGCTCTTTTTTCTTCTCTTCGATGACCAGGAAGCCACGCACGGCGAGGTCCACGATGGTGGCGGTGATGTCGCGCATGTTGGCGTCATCGTCCACGAGGGTGCCGACTTCGCCGGGGGTGAGCTGGTCGGGAGGATCGTACTGCGGGGAGATGGGGCGCAGGCGGGGATCCCGGCCGCGTGTCCACCAGGAGTAGAACATCAGGGCGAAAGCGAACAGGGGAAGGCAGAGCGGCCAGTTGCTGCGCAGGAACAACGCGGCTTTTTCGGCACTGGTGGGCTCGTGCACGAAGCCCTTGTCGAAGGCCACGGCGACGGTCAGGCCCTGGTGGTAGCCGAGGGCGCCCTGGGTGCGGACTTCCACGCCATTGCCGGCGATGTCCACGTCGGCCTCCTGGGCGCGGGAGCCGTAGGCGCCGGTAAAGCGGTTGGCGCGGATGCCGGTGGTGCCGGCGGGGAGGATGATGCGCGCGGAGGCGGACTGGATGGGGACGTCCCACTCATCGCCGGTGACGTTCCAGTAGAACTCGTCGTGGTCTTCGAAGAAGCGCAGGGCGTCAGCGACGGTGTATTCGATGACGATGGTTTTGCGGGCGTCTTGCGCGCCGGGAACGTAGATCTTGAGCTTGCGGTAGTGGCGCTCGCGGCTGCTCTCGAATTTCAGGGCGTTGCCGGACTCGTCGGTGACGGAGCGCACGTCGAGGAAGAGCGAATAGTTGAGGCCCTGTGGGGTGACGTATTCAACGGGGATTTCGCGGTAAAGGCCGCGCCAGGAGCCGATGAACTGGACGTCGATGGTTTCGGTGACGTCGATGGAGCCGTTGGGGGAGACGATGATCTTGGAATCGAATTTTTCGATGCGCAGCTCGCGCGCGGAGGCGGCGGGAGCGAAGAGAAGAGAGACCGCCAGAAAGATGGCGGCGAGGAGCGACGGGGTGGCGGAGGACCGAGACAGGCGCTTCATGCGATCCGCAGGCTCCCTCTCACGCCGAAGGCGCGCCGAAGCTGACCTTGGGGGCTTCGCGCTCCGCGGTGGCGGAAACTTCGAAAAATTCGCGAAGCTTGAAGCCGAGGATGCCGGCGAAGAGGTTGGTGGGAAACTGCTGGATCTTGGTGTTGAGATCGCGCACGACGGCGTTGTAATAGCGGCGGGCGTTCTGCACGGTGTCCTCAATCTGCGAGAGGGAATTCTGCAGGGAGGTGAAGCTTTCGATGGCGCGCAGCTGCGGGTAAGCCTCGGAGAGGGCGAAGAGGCTTTTCAGCGTGCCGGAGAGCATGTTTTCCGCCTGGGCCTTGTCGGCGGGGCCGGTGGCGCTCATGGCTTTGTTGCGGGCGGAGATGACAGCTTCGAGGGTGCCCTTTTCGTGGGCGGCGTAGCCCTTCACGGTTTCGACGAGGTTGGGGATGAGGTCGTAGCGGCGCTTGAGCTGCACGTCGATGTCGGCCCAGGCGTCGTCGCACTGCACTTTGAGGCGCACCAAGCTGTTGTACATGCCGACCGCGGCGAAAAGCAGGAGAACGAGAACTCCGAGGACGATCCATCCCATCGGCAAACCTCACACAAAGCAGAATTGGGTAGCGCCAGCTGACGCCGCCACTATACGTGGCGCAGGCGCGGCTGTAAAGACAGCAGCGCGGGGACGAGGCGCGCGCGAAGGGCGCTCCCGGTGCGGTTGGATTGACGCTAGCATACCTTGGTATTTTCGTATAATCTGCGCAACGCGGGCAACGAGCTTCCCTCTGCGATGCTCTTTAAAACTATCAGCGCATCGGTGTACGGAATCGACGCGTACCTTGTCGAGGTCGAGGTGGACGTGGGCTCGGCGCGGCTGCAGGATTTTAACGTGGTGGGCCTGCCGGACAACGCGGTGAAGGAAAGCCGCGAGCGGATCAAATCCGCGCTGCGCAACTGCGGCTTCGAATTTCCCTACGGGCAGGGCGTGACCATCAATCTGGCGCCGGCGGACGTGCGCAAGGAAGGCTCGGGGTTCGATCTGCCGATGGCGCTGGGGCTGGTGGGGTGCATGGGCGGATTTTTCGGCAAGCCGCTGAACCAGTGCATGTTTCTGGGCGAGCTGTCGCTGGACGGCACGGTGCGTCCGGTGCGCGGGGCGCTTTCCGCGGCGCTGGCGGCGCGGGAAGCGGGGCTGCGGGCGCTGGCGGTGCCGGAGGCCAACGCGAAGGAGGCGGCGGTGGTGGAGGGCGTGCAGGTGTTCGCGGTGCGCTCGCTGCCGCAGGCCGTGGACCTGGTGAACGCGCCGGAATCGTTCCAGCCGGTGCGGGTGGATGCGCGGCAGATGCTCTCCGAGGCGGCGCAGTACGCGGTGGACCTGCGCGACGTGCACGGACAGCAGGCCGCGAAGCGCGCGCTGGAGGTGGCTTGCGCGGGCGGCCACAACATCCTGTTTCTCGGGCCCCCGGGCGCGGGCAAGACCATGCTGGCCAAGCGCATCCCGACGATACTGCCGCCAATGTCGCTGGAGGAGGCGATCGAGACGACGCGCATCCATAGCGTGGCGGGGACGCTGGACGACGGGCGGGGGCTGGTGGGCACGCGGCCGTTCCGCTCGCCGCACCACACGATCAGTGACGCGGGGCTGATCGGAGGTGGTGCGGTGCCGCGTCCCGGAGAAGTTTCGCTGGGGCACAACGGGGTATTGTTTCTGGACGAACTGCCGGAGTTTCAGCGCAACGTGCTGGAAGTGCTGCGGCAGCCGCTGGAAGACGGCAATGTGACGATCGCCCGCGCGGCCGTTTCGGTGACGTTTCCCTCGCGGTTCATGCTGGCGGCGGCGATGAATCCCTGCCCGTGCGGGTATTTCGGGGACCCGACGCGGGAATGCCACTGCACGCCGCCGCTGATCCAGCGCTACGTCTCGAAGATTTCGGGGCCGCTGCTGGACCGCATTGACATTCACATCGAGGTGCCCGCGGTGAAATACAAGGAGCTGCGCGCGCCGTCTTCGGCGGAAGATTCGGCCACGGTGGGCCAGCGGGTGCTGGAGGCGCGCGGGAGGCAGCTGGCCCGCTATGCGGCGGAGAAGAAAACCTACGCCAACGCGCAGATGTCGCCGAAGATGATCCGCAAGTTCTGCGCGATCACGGCGGAGGGGGAGAAGCTGCTGGAGAACGCGATCACGCGGCTGGGGCTTTCCGCGCGGGCGCACGACCGGATCCTAAAGGTGGCGCGGACGATTGCCGACTTGGACGCGGCGGAGTCGATCGAGCCGCGGCACCTGAGCGAAGCGATCCAGTACCGCACGCTGGACCGGACGTATTGGGCGTAGGGGTGGATTTACGGGAAAAGCACAGCCAGGATTGGCTGGGCCACGAAGGCATTGTGCGGTACAATTAAGAGGTAATTTCACGAGACTCGAGAAGCAGAAGTAAGGCAGAGACCCAGAGGACACCGAGCGAAGCAAAAGAAGTGGCGGCTTTTCGCGCGCTGGCGTTTTATCTGGGCCGGCAGACGGCAGTTCCCACTGCATCGCAAACTCCCCCGGAAGTGGAAACGCGGATAGGCACAGGGAATTTGCGCTCAAATCTTGCACGAAGGACAGGTTAAGCAGCTTGCTATACGTTAACGACATATCCATGCGCTTCGGCGGACGAATTCTGTTCGAGGACGTCACCTGTACGTTCATGGCCGGACGGCGCTACGCCGTCAGCGGGCCGAACGGCGCGGGCAAGTCCACGTTCATGAAGATCCTGACGGGGGAGATCGAGCCCAGCAAGGGATCGATCACGCGGCCGAAGAAACTGGGCGTGCTGCGGCAGGACCAGTTTGCCTTCGACGAGTTTCGCGTCCTGGATACGGTGATCATGGGCAACGCGCCGCTGTGGAAGGCGCTGGAGGAACGGGACAAACTGTATGCCAAGCCGCACGACCAGCTGACGGACGCGGACGGGATGCGCCTGGGGGAGCTGGAAGGCGTCGTCGGGGAAGAGGGAGGGTACACGGCGGAGGCCGACGCCGCGGTGCTGCTGGACGGCCTGGGCGTGGAAGCGGCGCTGCACGAGCGCAAGATGGGCGAGCTGCAGGGCGGACAGAAGGTGCGCGTGCTGCTGGCGCAGGCGCTATTTGGCAGCCCGCCGGCGCTGCTGCTGGACGAGCCGACGAACAACCTGGACCTGGATTCGGTGCACTGGCTGAAGGAATATTTGTGCAACTACGAGGGCGTGCTGATCGTGATCTCGCACGACCGGCACTTCCTGAACAGCGTGTGCACGCACACGGCGGACATCGACTACCAGACGATCATCATGTACAACGGCGGGTACGACGACATGGTGCTGGCCAAGACGCAGATCCGTTCGCGGATCGAGGCGGACAACGCGGTGCGCGAAAAGAAGATCGCGCAATTGAACGATTTCATCGCGCGGTTTTCCGCGGGCACGCGGTCCGCGCAAGCCACCTCGCGCAAGAAGGAAGTGGAGCGGCTGCAGACCTCGGAGCTGGCCCGGTCCAACATCCAGCGGCCGTACATCCGCTTTGCGATCAACCGGCAATCGGGACGGCTGCCGCTGGAATCCAAGAGGCTCGCCAAGTCGTACGACGATCTGAAGGTGATCCAGGGATTTTCGGCCAGCGTGACGCGCGGGGAGAAGATTGCGCTGACGGGGCGCAACGGTGCGGGCAAGACCACCCTGTTGAAATCGCTGATCCGCAATGCCAACGGATTCCTCTCCGAGGCGGAGCGGCAGTTTCCGATCGACAGCGGCAACGTGGTGTGGGGCCACGAAGTTTCGGTGGGCTACTTCCCGCAGGACTTCGGCGATGCCCTCGACAAGAGCAAGGGCATGACGGCCATCGAATGGCTGTGGCAGTTCGAGCCGCAAGCGTCGCAGGAGGAGCTTCGGGGCCTGTTGGGACAGATGCTCTTCAGCGGGGAAGACGCCCTGAAGCCCACGAAGGCGCTTTCCGGGGGAGAGACGGCGCGCATGATTTTCTGCCGGCTGATGCTGCAGAAGCCGAATTTCCTGGTGCTGGACGAGCCGACCAACAACCTGGACTTGGAATCGATCAACGCGCTGAACATCGCTCTGCAGAAGTACGAGGGCACGGTGCTGCTGGTGACGCACGACGAAGATGTTCTCGACGAAGTGGCCACGCGCATCTGGCATTTTGAAGACGGAAAGATCGAGGACTTCAAGGGCCCCTACGCGGAGTACCTGGCATACGCGGAAGAAAAGGCCTCCTAGGTTTAGAAGCCGCGACTGGCGCCACCCGGGCCGGGGTGGCGCTCCTCCGAAACACCCACTCCAATCTCCTTTCTTACAGGCAAAGAGAAAAAACATAGCCAGGATGGGCTGTGCCACGGGCAATTTCTCGCGCAGCGGAGCTGCGGGCGCGCCGGGGGCGGCGAGGAACGCCGGGCGCAAGCGGGTGTGCCGGCGCGGCACGAGTGATCGCATCTGGAACAGTTCGAAAAATTTCGTCGCAAGCCCCCGATTTGGCAGGCTGCCGCATTGTGCGGAAAGGTCTGTGCCGGACGCGAGGTTTTTTGCCCCGGGCCTTCCATTGACTCCGGCTCTCACGCTATGCTAGCCATAAGAATTTGAAGTCAAGGGGTAGCGCTTTCGGTAACAGGCCAGGGATGGAGCCAGAGAGCAAGCATCTCGAACTGACGCTGCAGACCAAGGTGGAGAGCGTGAGCCTCGCCGAGGAGGCGTGTCTGCGCGTGGCGGAGGCTGCGGGGTTCGGGGAAGACGAGTGCTACCGAATCGGGATGTCGGTGCGGGAAGGCGTGATCAACGCGTTTCATTACGGGAATGAGGAGCGCCCGGAGAAGAAGATTTATCTGTCCGTGGAGATGACGCCGGAAAAGATGGTCATTCGCGTGCTGGATGAAGGGGCGGGGTTCGACGTAAAAAATGTGCCGGACCCGCTGGCTGAAGAGAACCTTCTAAGCACCTCGGGACGCGGCATTTTTCTGATGCGCGCCTTCATGGATGAGTTTGAAGTGGCGCAGGGCCGCACGGGCGGGGCCGAAGTGATCATGAGCAAGCGACTGCCGGGGCCGGCCGCTGCGTCGCCGAACGGCGATGGCGCTGCGCCGCATCGCGAATCGTAGCCGGTCGAAAACGGTATGAACATGCGGGCCACAGCGCGCGAGGCGGGAGGGGTCCTGGTGGTGGACCTGAGCGGGCGCATCCTGCTGGGCGATGACAGCGCCTACCTGCGCAAAATGATCCGCAGTTTGCTGGACGAGGGCCGCACGCGCATTGTCCTCAATCTCGCCGACGTGGACTACATTGACAGTTCGGGCATCGGGGAACTGGTGAACGGCTATTCCACGGTGCGCAGCCGGGGCGGGGAGCTGAAGCTGCTGAACCTGAACCAGCGCGTGCGCGATCTCCTGCAGCTCACCAAGCTGTACACGGTCTTCGACGTGCACACCGAAGAAGCCATGGCTCTGCGCAGTTTCCTCTAGCCCGGCGCTCTCCGCATCTGAATCTGGACAGACGGCTGGGTTTTGTGCCAAGATGCGCCCGCGTTTTCGAGCTGTGGAGTTCCGTGGTCCCTCGAGGAGCTGCGCGAGCGGTTCTTCCCGGTGTGCGGTGCGCCTGGCACGACGCTATTCTACCCGCAGAGGAGTACCGAAGTTGAGCAGAGAGCAAGGTGTGGTGAAGTGGTTTAACGCATCCAAAGGCTACGGCTTCATCCAACGTCAGTCGGGCGAGGACGTCTTTGTCCACTTTTCGGCAATCCAGATGGACGGATACAAGACGCTTTCCGAGGGACAGCAGGTTGAATTCGAGGTCAAGCAGGGTCCCAAGGGCTACCAGGCCGAAAACGTAACCGGCGTCAGCTGACGCTCCTTCCGATAGAGGCCCCGCCGTCAGCGGCAGGGCCTTTTTCTTTTCCGCGGCTCGCCCCCGGCGCGCTTCTGTTGCAGAATCGTAGCCGTGCCGAATCTTCCGGATACCGCGTGGATCAACGAGCGCGCCCGCGCTCTGGGCTTCGCGCTGTGCGGGGTAACGCCGGCGGCGGCCTTGCCTGAGTTGGAACGGCTTGCGGAGTGGCTGGGGCGCGGCTACGCGGGAGAGATGGGCTATCTCGCGGATGCGCGGCGCGGCGATCCGGCGCGCGTGCTGCCCGGAGTGCGGAGCATCATCGTCTGCGCGCTCCCCTACAACACCGGAAAGCCATTCTCCACGCACGTCCCCGCAGAAAGCACAGGCGAAGGGCCGCGCGGGTGGATCTCCCGCTACGCCTGGGGCGAGGACTATCACGGGGTGGTGGGCGGGAAGCTCGAGGAACTGGCCGCGGCGCTGCGCGAGCGCTTTGCGAAACCGTTCGAAGCCCGCTGGTACGTGGATACCGGCGCGATCCACGAGCGGGCCTACGCGCGGCACGCCGGGCTGGGCTGGCTGGGCAAGAATACGCTGCTGCTCAACGAACAGCTCGGATCACTTTTTTTCCTGGGAGTCATCCTGACGACGCTGGAGCTGGCGCCGTCGCTGGGCGCCGCAGAGGCGCCGCCGCCGGACTTGTGCGGAAACTGCCGGCTGTGCCTGGACGCCTGCCCGACGGATGCCTTCTCCGAGCCGTACGTGCTGGACGCGCGGCGCTGCATCTCCTATCTGACAATCGAGTTGCGCGGGGCTATTCCGGAGGAGTTGCGCGAATCGCTGGGACGGCACGTCTTCGGTTGCGACATCTGCCAGGAGGTGTGCCCCTGGAACGCGCGCGCGCCGGTGAGCGAACTAAACGCGTTTCAGCCGCGCGTGAGCGGCGGGGAATCGCTGTTTCACCCGCGGCTGGAATGGCTGGCCGCGCTCGGCGAAGAAGAGTTCCGGGAGTTGTTTCGCGGCAGCCCGCTGAAGCGCGCGAAATGGCGCGGGCTGGTGCGCAACGCGTGCGTGGCGCTGGGCAACGCGGACCTGCATGGCGATGCTGCGGCACAGGCGCGGGTTCGCGCGCTGCTCGAGAGGTTGGCGGCTTCGCCGGAGGCGCAGGTGGCGGAAAATGCGCGGTGGGCGCTGGCGCGCATGGAAGAGAAAGCGAGCCGGAATTCCTGAGCGGCGGGCGGAAACGCGGCCCGGGCCAGCGGACTGCGCTATAATGCGGTGTCGTACCGCACCCGGCCCCCATTCGCATCCGAGGAGCCCCGCATGAATCGCCGCGGATTTCTTGTCGGCTCAAGCATTCTCGGCGCAGGAATTCTGGGAGCGGGAAGCTCCGCCGCCGGGTTGCTGCGCGCCGGAAGTTCGAAAGGTTTTCGAGAAAATCCAAATCTCAGTTGGGAGGAAAAGACCGTGGCATTCACTCTGCCCGCACTGCCGTACGCGTTCGACGCACTGGAACCGTACATTGACGCCAAGACCATGGAAATTCATCACGGCAAGCACCATGCCGCCTACATCAACAATGTGAACAAGGCGCTGGAGGGCCACCCCGATCTGCAGGCCAAGTCCTTGGACGACCTGCTCAAGGGCCTGGATGCCGTGCCCGAAGGCATTCGCACCGCCGTGCGGAACAACGGCGGCGGGCACTGGAACCACTCGCTATTCTGGAGGTTGATGAAGAAGGGCGGCGGCGGAGAGCCCAAGGGCGATCTGGGCGCGGCCATCAACGCGGCGTTCGGCTCGTTCGCAGGGTTTCAGGAGAAGTTCGCGGCCGCGGGTTTGGGGCGCTTCGGCTCGGGCTGGGCCTGGCTGCTGGTGAAAGACGGCAAGCTGGCGGTGGACTCGACGGCGAACCAGGACACACCGTACCTGCTGGGAGCCAAGGCGGTGCTGGGCCTGGACGTTTGGGAGCATGCCTACTACCTGAAATACCAGAACCTGCGCGGGGACTACATCAAGGCGTGGTGGAACGTCGTGAACTGGGACGCTGCCGCCGACCTGTACGCCGCGGCTAAGAAGTAACGCCGCCCCCGGGCAGCGCTGGAAAGCAGACGGCCCTCCGTTCCTCAGGAACGGAGGGCCGCTGTTTTTCCGGAAGAGTTGGGGGCCACGAAACTCTACGCCGTGAGCTGGCGCTTCAGCAGTGTGGCCACCCGGGCACCCGGGTTTGCAGCAAGGCGGCAGGCCGGGAGCGCCGAATGGCTGCGCAGTTCGCGGTTCACCGCCGGGATGGGAGTGGGTTCGACCGAGGCCGTGGGGTGAAGCGAAACAGACACCCGCGATGCCTCGCGCACCAGCTCCATGCGGCCCCGCACGCGGAATTTCGCCAGCAGCGAAGAAACATGGAATTTGATGGTGCGTTCGGAGAGGTTCAATGCAGAAGCGATTTCCTTGTTGGCCTGACTGCGCAGAATTCCGCGCAGGACTTCTTCCTCGCGGCGGGTGAGCTTCACGCCTGCGTTCACGGCGCGGCCCGCGTGGAGCAATTGCTCGGCTTTTTCGGTGATGCCGCCGAGCAGATTGCTGCGCACTTCGACCATCACCGCATAATCGCCGGGGGTCTGCCCGCGTACCAGGCAGTGCATGGCCAGCAGCGCGGCGGCATGCTCGGAGGGCAATTGCCCGTCGGGACCCGCCTGAACGTGGAATTGCGGCATGCCGGTGCGTTTTTCGTAGAAGAAGAATGTTTCCCGGGTCATGCGATTTTCGGAATGCAAAGAGGACCGCTGCGTTGCTCTTCTGCGAATAACCCTCACGTGCACCTCGTTGTCGGCGGCAAAGGGAGCAACCCCGACATTTCGCTTGGATTGTGTGATCGCCTCTTGTGGAGGCTGGTTGCAACAGTCAGGGTGGTCAGAAAGCTGCTGAGCCGCCCCATGGAAGGCCTGGCGTGCCAGGCCGCGATCCGCAGGCTGCAGGCGAGGGTGATGAAGAGGAGGTGCCTGGTCCCGCATTTCGCACTTAATACCCCTACGCCCATTACGGAGCAATTTGCCTTCCTTTCCACAATATGAACATCTATCTGAAACTGAGCGAGTTAGAAGCGAGGAAGAGCTCCTATTGGCGTAATAAATGGGTAGGATTTGCATAGTCCCCGGAAAATTTCTCCTGTGCAAATCGAACTTGCTTCGAAAATCCCCACATCTCCAGTACAATCAGCGCTCTGCGCAATCTGCCCGCTCTTCAGACCGAATATGCAGGAGGTTTGCGATGCACATCGAGGTTATGGCCCTGGCACTCGCCGGCTCCCTGAAAGTACAGTTTCCAGCGCAGGGGGCGGATTTCGAACAGATATTGCTGCGGTGGATTCATTTGGGGGCGGGCATCACCTGGCTCGGGTTACTCTATTTTTTCAATCTGGTGAACGGACCATTTCAGAAAGATTTGGACGAGGCCACGCGGGGCAAAGTGGTGCCGTTATTAATGCCGCGAGCGCTGTGGTGGTTCCGCTGGTCGGCCGTGGTGACGGTGCTGGCGGGTTTCCGCTACTACATGATACTGGCGAAGACGGACGCCCAGAACGCCGGGGTGCCGGGCCTGTTGGGGCGCTGGCTGGGGACGTGGTTTCTAGTGTGGACGCTGGCGTGGCTGGTGGTCTACCTGTTGCTGAAGTTCGCGAAGGGGCCGCTGGCCAACGGCTGGGTGCTGGCGATAGCTGTGACGCTGGTGCTGGCAGCGGCGTCGTGGGGCATTTTGGAGCTAGTAGCGGATCCGGCCGCGGGCAACCGCACGCTGGCTATCTCCGTGGGCGGGGGCATGGGCTACTTCATGATGCTGAATGTGTGGGGCGTGATCTGGCGCTGCCAGAAGCGGCTGATCGCCTGGACCAAAGCGAGCACCGAGCAGGGCACGCCCATGCCGGCGGAGGCCGCAGCCCTGGCGCGGCTGGCGTTCCTGACTTCGCGCACCAATTTCTGGCTCTCCTTCCCGATGCTCTTCTTCATGGCCGCTGCGGCGCACTTTCCGTTCCTCAGCGGGCAATAGCGTGGAGCCGGTGCCGTGGCGGGTCAGCCCGGGAGGATTTTCGTCTGGTTGGGGGAGATCAGGCGGTAGCGGATGCCGCGCCAGCGCAGGGTACGGGTGAAGGCGGTAGCTGCAAAGTTTAGGAGATACAGGAAGGGCACGACAAGGGCCAGCAGCGTCCAGACCCAGGCCAAATCCATGATCTGCGCTTTCCAGGCGGGCAGGAGTTCGCTGACGCCCGTGGTGCGCTGTACGCCGCGGATGGTCGCCAGGACCAGGGGGAAGAGCGTCAGCATGGCCAGATGCAGGGCGGGGCGCGCGGCGATCAGGTTGCTGAGGACGAGGCCGGCGCCGAGCAGGAGCGTGGCGCAGTAGAGCAGGTGCGTGGCCACGGCGCGCCACCACATATTCGGGGCGTAGACGCGGGTGATGAGCATCTGGCGGTTGGTGAATTCCAGCAGCCCGGCGAAGTCCGTGGCCGGGAAGGAAGGCGTGAGGCACTCGGGCACGAAAAGAATGGGCTTGCCGGCGTGCTGCAGCATGCGGGTCATCGAATAATCGTCGCTCAGCGAAGTGCGCCATTCCTCGTAGATGCGGGCCTGCAGGAAGACGTCTCGGCGGATGGCCGTGCCGCCGCCCCAGCAGAAATTGCGGTGGGGGTTGCCGAGCAGGGTAACGACCGGGGCGTTCCAGGCGGCCAGGAGGGCCGTGGCCAGGTTGTCGCGCGCGGGGAGAAACCAGCGCATGGTGGTGGCCGCACCAAGCTTGGGATCGTTCAGCGGAGCCACCAGCTGCTGCAGCCAGTGGCGGCCCGGGCGGCCGTCGGAATCCGCGAAGACGAAGACCTCGAACTCCTCGGGAAGCTGCTCGAGCGCCACGCGCAGGTTGTTCACCTTCTCGCCGCAATCCACAGGCGCGCCGGCAATGACCATGTGCGCTTTGTTTTTGGCGCCCTCGATGACGCGCTGCAGGATGCCGTGCGCGGGATCCGCCGCCGCGGCCAGGATGAAGAAGACCTCGTAGTTGGGATAATCGAATTCGCACAGGGCGCGGAGGTTCTGCTCCAGGCCGGCTTCCAGGCCCTTGCAGGGACAGAGCACGGCGACGCGCGGGGCGTAGAAGCCGGAGTGCGAGCGCATCCGCTGGCGGAGATAGGCGAGCCAGCGCACGCCATCGGCGGCCAGGTAAAGGCCGGCGAGGATCTGCAGTCCCGCCAAGAGATAGAAAAGTTCCAACATTACCGCGAGCATAACAGAGCCGCGGGGGTCGCGCACAGCCCGCAAGACAGATAGAATCGCAGCGGTAAACGCCCCGCGAGGAGGGGGAGTGCATGTCCGGACGAGTGGATTCGAGTATGGTGACGACGGCGAACGAACTGCCGGGCTACCGCATCGTGCACAATTTCGGGATCGTGCGCGGCATCGTGGTGCGTTCGCGCAGCGTGATCGGGACGCTGGGCGCCGCGCTGCAGACCTTTTTCGGGGGCAACATCACAATCCTGACCAACCTCTGCGAACAGACCCGCGAGGATGCCTACGAACTGCTGCTGCAGCATGCGGCGCAGCACGGCGCCAACGCCGTGGTGGCCATGCGCTATGACGCCACGGACGTGATGCAGGGCGTCACCGAGGTGCTGGCCTACGGCACGGCGGTGCAGGTCGAACGCCTCCCCTGAGGGATCGCCGCGCGAAAATTCGGCGCTCAGGGTGCGGGCGTTTTGCCGGGTGGATGGAGGATGGATTCGGCGACCTGCGCGGTGAGGCGCTCGATGTCGTTGAGCGCGCGGGTGGCGGCCACGCGGGCCTTCTCGAGGAAAGATGTGTCAAGGAGGAAGGCGCAGCGGTCGACGAAGGGGTGGTTGGTAGTGTCGAAGGGCTTGCGGTTGCGCCGCGCAGGAGCCGCCGCGGCCACCAGATCCTCGTACATGCGCAGGCCGTTCTGAAACTCCAGGGCGTCTCCCGCGGTCCATTTCTGGCGGTGCGCTAGGGCGCTGAGGAATGTGCGGCGGAAGCCGGCATCCCGCGCGGCGGCGCGTTTTTTCGATTTTTGCGCAGCGGGTCTTTGGACGGCGACGATCTCGAGGGCCCGCACGGTCATGGCCAGCAGGGCCTCGCGTTGCAGCAGGTAGAGCAGGTCGCGGTAGAGCGCGGCGTGTACCTGCAGGCCGAAGCGGCCGTGCTCGACGACGTAGGAGTCCACGAAGCGCGGCACGATGCGCTCGCGGTGCAGGGCTTCGGCCAGGCGCTCGGCGAGTTCCGCGGGAAGATCGCGTCCGGGCCGAGCGGCCCGTGCGGGTTGTTTTCGGGCAGGCATCGGACGTGTCCATGGTAGCAGGAGAGCGGACAGGCGGAAGAGCGAAGCCGTGAGGGCGGCCCGTAGTCAATTGGGCTGAGGGATCGCGGCTTGGTGGCCCAGGCTGAATATTGTGCCACGGGCGGTGCAAAAGAAAAGGCCCCGCGATTCGCGCGGGGCCTTTTCTTTGCGATCGTAGAAACGCTGGTTAGTGGATAGCGCGGGGGCTTTCTCCGCTGAGGCGCTTTTCCTTAGGGGCCGGGGCCGGTTGCGGAGAGATCGGCGGAGCCGCAGCCTCTTTCTCCAGCGCGTGTTCTAGCACTTCATCGAGTGTACGCACGTAGGTGATCTTCATGTCGCCGAGGATTTCCGGCGTGAGGTCCTGCGTGGCGTTGGGTTCGTTGTCCGCGGGCAGCAGCACTTCCGTGATTCCGGCGCGCTTGGCGCCGAGAACCTTTTCCTTGATGCCGCCGACTGGCAGCACCACGCCGGAGAGGGTCAGCTCGCCAGTCATGGCCACGCGGCTGCGCACCTGGCGCCCGCTCAGCAGGCTGACCAGGGCCGTGACCATGGCCGCGCCGGCCGAGGGGCCGTCCTTGGGCACCGCGCCGGAGGGCACGTGGATGTGGATGTCCTGCTTGCGGAAGAAGTCCGGCTCGATGCCGTAGCGTTCGCCGTTGGAACGCACCCAAGTGAGCGCGGCGGTCATGGACTCCTGCATGACTTCGCCGAGATGCCCGGTCATGGTGAACTGCTTGCCGCCGCGCATGCGGCTGGCTTCGATAAAGATGATGTCGCCACCCACCGGCGTCCAGACGAGGCCCACGGCGACGCCGGGCTGCTTGACGCGCTCGTCGATCTCCTTTTCGGTGCGGTACCTCTGCACTCCGAGGTATTCGCGGACGGTGTTCGGCGTCACCGTCAGCTTGTCCGTCTTGCCTTCGGCGATGCGCCGCGCCTGCTTGCGGGTGAGCGTGGCGATCTCGCGCTCGAGATTGCGCACCCCGGCTTCCCGGGTGTAGCTGTGGATGATCTCCTGGAGCGCTTCCTCGGTAAAGTCCAGCTGCTCGCCGATGGTCAGGCCGTGTTCGCTGGCCTGCTTGGGGATCAGGTATTTGCGGGCGATGTGAATCTTCTCCTCGCCCGTGTAGCCCGGCAGTTCGATGATCTCCATGCGGTCGCGCAGCGGCTCGGGGATGGGATCCATCCAGTTGGCGGTGGCGATGAAGAGCACCTTGGAGAGATCGAAGGGCACGTCGAGATAGTGGTCGCGGAAGGCCACGTTCTGCTCGGGATCGAGCACCTCCATGAGCGCCGAGGAGGGATCGCCACGGAAGTCGCGCCCCAGCTTGTCCACTTCGTCGAGCATGCACACGGGGTCGTTGGTCTCCGCGCGTTTGATGCCCTGGATGATCTGGCCGGGCAGCGCGCCGATATAGGTGCGGCGATGGCCGCGGATTTCGGCTTCGTCATGCATGCCGCCGAGGGCGATGCGCACGAACTTGCGTCCCAGCGAGCGGGCAATGGATTTGCCGAGCGAGGTTTTGCCCACGCCGGGAGGCCCGATGAAGCAGAGGATCGGTCCCTTCATTCCCGGCTGCAGCTTTTTCACGGCCAGGAAGTCGAGGATGCGCTCCTTTACTTTTTCCAGGTCGTAGTGGTCTTCGTCGAGGATTTCACGGGCCTTGGCGATGTCGATGTCTCCGGCGGCCGCGAACTTGTTCCATGGCAGCGACGTCATCCACTCGAGGTAGGTGCGAGAAACCATGTATTCGGCCGAGGCCGGGGTCATTTTCGCCAGGCGCTTTACCTCGCGGTCGCATTCCTTCCTGGCTTCCGCCGACATCCCGGCCTCTTCCACTTTCTTGCGCAGTTCGTCGATCTCCTGCAGGGTGTCGTCGCCGTCGCCGAGCTCCTTCTGGATGGCCTTCATCTGCTCGCGCAGGAGGTATTCGCGCTGGTTCTGGCTGACCTGCTCCTGCACCTGCTCCTGAATCTTGGAGCGCAGTTCGAGGACTTCCAGCTCCTTGGAGAGCTCGCGGATGAGGGTTTCCAGACGCTTGCGCACGTTGATGGTTTCCAGCAGTTCCTGGCGCAGCAGGGTGGAGAGGGACGGCAGCGTCCCGGCGATGAAGTCGGCCAGGCGGCCGGGATCGTCAATGTTCAGCGCCACGGATTGCAGTTCGTCGGAAAGCTGCGAGGAGTGGCTGACCACCTCGCGGAAAAGATCCTGAGCCTGACGCTGCAAAGCTTCCAGCTCCGCGTCCGGCTCGCCGAAGAAGTCCGGCTGGGCCTCAGCGCGGGCGCGCAGGAAAGGGCGGAAGCTGATCAGCTCGATGATCTGAATGCGCTGGACGCCTTCGAGAAAGACAACGACATTGCCGTTGGGCATCTTGACCGTCTTGTGGACCTTGGCCAGGGTGCCGACCTTGTGCAGATCCGCGGCGGTGGGGTCCTCGATGCGCGGATCGAGCTGGGCGACCACCCCCAAGAGTTTTTCTTCGCCGCTGAGGGAATTCACCAGGGACAAGGAGGTCTCGCGGCCTACGGTCAAAGGCAGGACGGCGCCCGGGAAGAGAACCGTATCGCGAACGGGAAGGATGGGAAGCGTTTCGGGCACTGCAGTTTTCTTATCAGCCATGGTGTCTCCCGCAAAGCTCAAACCGCTGAAGGCCTGAGCCGAACAAAAAAATTAGATGCGCCGTAGAGGTAAAAGGTTCGGCGACATGTGCTTGCAATCATCAATAAATATGAGTATGCACGACTAAAGTATATACAGCGTGCCGTAAAATGTCTATAATTTTCTATATCATAATCATTCTGCACGCTTTACATTGATAATCCTACAAAACTGTGCCTACTTTTTATCCGCCAAAAGTGTTTTATCGGACAGAGGCTCTTACGCCTTAGCCTTTGCCCGGCCATACTCCCGGAGCACCAACGCCAGAGCCTCCTCCCGGTTGCGCACCTGCCCATCCAGCTGCGCATCTTCAACAACGCGCAGGATGGTGGAAAAGACCGGCCCGGGAGCAAAACCCAACTCCTTGAGGTCTTCCCCGGTGAGCAGGCGTTCCGGGCGGACCTGGCTGGGCGGGGTTTCGGCCAGAAAACGCTGCACAAAGTCGTAGGCGTCGAGCTTGCGGTGGCTGGAGAGGCAGTCCAGGCGGTGCAACTCGAGATGCTCGTCGAAGCGAGGCAGGCGCAGGAAGCGCTTGAGTGTGGCCACGCGCATCTGCTCGACGTCCTTGAAGCGCAGGTGGTTGGCCACCAGGGCCACGATCTGTTGGGTATCGTCATGGGAAAAGCGCAAACGCTTACAGATCTCCTCGGTCATCCGCGAGCCCACTTCCACGTGGCCGTCGAATCGGATGCGGTCGCCGGTCTCGGCGGCGGAACGGAAAGTGGGCGGCTTTCCCACGTCATGCAGGAGCACGCCCCATGCCAAAGTGGGCGGCGTTCCGGCCGGGAGCTGTTCCAGCATCATCCGGGTGTGAATCCAGACATCGCCTTCCGGGTGGTACTGCGGAGGCTGCGCCACGCCCTGCATCCGGGCGACCTCCGGCAGGACCGCCTCCAGCAGGCGGCCCTCGTCCAGCAGTTCGAAGCCGCGGCGCGCAGCGCCTTCGATGAGCAGCTTGGTCAGCTCCTCGCGAATGCGCTCGGCGGAAACCTGCACGATCTCCGGGGCGTGCTGCTGCACGGCGGCGAAGGTGGCCGGATCGATGGCGTAGGCGAACCGCGCGGCGAAGCGCACGGCGCGCAGCAAACGCAGCTTGTCCTCGGCGAAGCGCCGGGCCGGCTCGCCGATGGCGCGGAGGATTCCCGCGCGCAGGTCGGCCTGCCCGCCGACGTGGTCCAGTATCTCGCCGGTTTCCGGACGCATGAGCAGGCCGTTGATGGTGAAGTCGCGGCGCTGCACATCCTCCTCCGGGGTGCGCGCATAGACGACGCGGTCGGGATGGCGGCCGTCGGAATAACCGACGTCGGAGCGGAAGGTGGCGACTTCGACCTTCGCGCCCTCTTGCTGCACGAGGACCACGCCGAACTGCGCGCCCACGGCAATGCTCTCGGGAAACAGCTCCAGCACGGCGCTGGGCGGCGCGTCGGTGGTGACGTCGTAGTCGGCTGGCTCGCGGCCCAGCAGCAGGTCGCGCACACACCCGCCCACCAGCAGCGCTTGAAAACCGTTGCGGCGGAGAAGTTCGCAGATCGATTGGGCCAGCTGGCGCGAGTTCACGCCCCGATTATGCTCCACGCGCCCCACGGGAGAAACGCCTGCTTTGTGGAAAGTTCCTTGTGGGGGTCCGGCACTGCGGGCGCGGCGGTCGCCGGACAAATTCCGCACCAGGAGGCTGGGTTCAGGGCTTGCGGCGGAAGACGAGGCAGGTGATATCGTCGGACTGGCGCGTGGTGCCGACGAATTCGTCGACGCGCTGCATCAGCGACTGCAGCATCTCCGCGGCGGACGCTTGCGGCAGGGCGCGGATGGCCGCGAACCAGCGCTCGTTGCCGAATTCGCTGCCGCTGGCGTCGAAGGCCTCGACGACGCCGTCGGTGTAGAACACGGCCACATCGTCCTTTTCCAGGACCAGGCTGCCGGTTTCGTATTTTGCGCCGGGCTGGATGCCGAAGGGGAGGCCGCCTTGGGAGAGAAATTCCAGGCTGCCGTTGGCGCGGCGCAGGACAGGCGCGTTGTGGCCGGCGTTGACGTAGACGAACGCGCCCGTGGCGGGGTCGTATTCGGCGAGCACGGCGGTGGTGAAGCGGCGGCCGTCGAGGCTGTGCGCGCAGGCGTAGCGGTTTAAGCGCGTGACCAGCGCCTGCAGCGGAACCCTTTCGCTGGCAATGGTGTGCAGGCTGGCCTGCAGGGTGGCCATCAGCAGCGCGGCGGGAACGCTTTTCCCGGCGACGTCGGCGATCACCACAAGCAGCGGGCCGTTTGCAGCGGCGGCGTCCGCGCCGGGATAGAAGGCGTCGTAGTAGTCGCCGGCGACGGTGTTCTGCGGGCGCGCGGCAAAGGCGATCTCCGCGCCGGGAACTTCCGGAGGCGCGGCGGGCACGAGCCAGCTCTGGATCTCGCGGGCGATCTCCAGGTCGCGCTTCATGGTGATTTTGTCGGTCAGCTCCAGCGCCAGGAGCACAAAGAGCGTTGCGGCAGCGAGAAACTTGAAATCCAGGCTGAAACCGCTGCTGCCGGAGCGGAAGTCGATGCCGGAAAGCGCCAGCATGACGAGCGCCGCCAGCAGGAGGACGCGGCGCGCCGCGGACAGTTTCATGAGCATGGCCTGGAATAGGGCCCAGGCGACGTGGAAGGGGCGGCGCCAGCGCGAGGCAGCTTTGAATTCGTCCCAGTCCACTTCGCGGGAGTAGAAGCCGTAGCTTTCCCGGGCGTCGGCGGCAAACTGCGCCCACAGGTCATCGACCTGGCGGCCTTCGCTCACGCGCTGCCAGAAGTGGCGCGAGCGGGCGCGCAGGCCGGGGCGGCGCGAAGCTTTGGGATGGGGCGTGCTGCTCATCAGCGTGAAGTATAGAGCATCAGCGGGCCTTCGCGGGCGCGGCGGCGGGCTCAGGAGCCGTCGCGGGGGAGCGAGCCGCCAAAGCGCACGGAGCCGAAGCCGAAGCGGTCGCGCAGGCGGTCGGCGGCGCGTGTGAGCTTCTCCAGTTTTTCCTGGCCTTCGGTGTCCAGCAGATTGAGCTGCTGGACGCCGTGTTCCAGGCCGCTGAGCGAGACGCCGAGGAGGCGGATTTTTCTCCGGCGGTCCCAATTGGCGCGGAACAGCTCCAGGAAGACGCGGAAGATGCCGGCATCGAGGCGGGCCGCCGCGGGCAGGGTGCGCGAGCGCGTGTGCGTTTCGAAGCCGGCGTAGCGGATGGTCAGGGTGAGCGTGCGCGCGTCGAGGCCCGCCTCGCGCAGGCGCTTGCAGGCCTTCTGCGAGAGGTGGCTGAGCATTCCTTCGAGCGCCTGGGCGTCGCCGGTGTCTTCACCGAAAGTGTGGTTCTGGGAGATGGACTTGGGCTCGGCGTCGATCACGAATTCGTAGGCGTCGCCGCCGCGGGCCTTGCGGTGCAGGGCCGTGCCCCACTGCCCGAAAACTTTTTCCAGTTTTTCCTGCGGAAGGGCGGCGAGCTGCGCCACCGTCTCAATGCTCAGGGCGCGCAGGGCGCGCTCGGTGACTTCGCCGATTCCGGGAATCTTGCGCACCGGCAGCGGCGCCAGGAAGCGCTCTTCGCTGCCCGCCGGGACCCACAGCAGACCGCGGGGCTTGGCCTGGTCGGAGGCGACTTTCGCCACCAGGCGCGTCGCGGCCAGTCCGCCGGAGCACGGCAGATGGGTGGTGCGCGTGATTTCGGTGAGCAGCTTGTGCGCGGCGGCCAGCGGCGGGCCGTGCAGGCGCTGCGTTCCGGCGAGGTCCAGATAGGCTTCGTCGATCGAGGCCATCTCGACGACCGGAGAAAATTTCGCGAGGATGGCGGCCACGCGGTCGCTCCACAGTCCGTACTTGGCGTGGTCGCCGTCGAGAAAGACGGCGTGGGGGCAGAGCCGCGCGGCGGTGCGCAGCGGCAGCGCGGAGTGAATGCCGAATTTGCGGGCCTCGTAACTGGCCGCGGAGACCACGCCGCGGGCGTCGGGCCGGCCGCCCACCACCACCGGCTTGCCGCGCAGCTCGGGGCGCTCGAGCAATTCGACGGAGACGAAAAAGGCGTCCATGTCCACGTGCAGGATGGCGGCTTCGGCGGGGAGCGCCGCTTCGGTCTGTAATCCGCGGAGTCGGGCGAGTTGGGTCATGGCGTTGCTACAGGGAAGAGTACGCCGGTCGCGGCGCGGCGACAATAACCTGCGTGCCCGTAGCACGGGCAACATGCTGCGGGGGGTGAAGAGCGGACTATCGGTGCGTGCGCTCGGCGGAGATGACGCGGGGGATGCCGGCGAGATCGTTGGTCACGGCGACGTTGGCCCATGCCGGGAAGTCGAAGAGCGGGCGCACGGCGGGCAGGCTGTCATGGCCCAGCTCGAGGACGAGCAGGCCGCCGGGCTTGAGGCGCGCCGCGGCCTGGGAGATGAGATCGGCGTAAAACTCGTAGCCCTCTTCGCCGCCGAAGAGCGCCAGTTCGGGTTCATGCTCGCGCACCTCGCGGGGCAGCGCCGGCGCTTCGCGGCGTCCGATATAGGGGGGATTGCTGATGATGAGATCGAGAAAACGTGACTCGTGCTCTGCATCCTGCGGTTGTAGGGGCACGGCTCGCCGTGCCCGTCCAGCAGTGGCAACACCTTCCAGAAGATTACACCGAAGGAAGTGGATGCGGGCGGCGACGCCGTGGCGTTTGGCATTGCGACGGGCGACGGCGAGGGCCGCTGCGGAAACGTCCGTGGCGAAGATTGTCGCGCCGGGGAGCTCCTTGGCCAGCGTGACGGCGAGGCAGCCGGAGCCGGTGCCCACGTCGGCGATGAGCAGCCCCGCGCCCTGCGTCTTCTGCGGGCGGGAGGCGCGGAGTTCGCGGACGGCGAGGCGGTCGAGGGCCACTTCGATGAGATGTTCGGTTTCCGGGCGGGGGATCAGGACGTCCGGGGTGACCTCGAACTCCAGGCCCCAGAACTCCTGCTTGCCGGTGAGATGCTGCGTGGGTTCGCCAGCGGCGCGGCGCGTGAGGAACGCGGCGAAGCGCTGGGCATCGGCCGGCGCGAGCTCCGCTTCGGGATGCGCGTAGAGCCAGGCGCGGTCGCGCCCCAGCACGTGCAGGAGCAGCAGCTCCGCGGCTAGCGTATAGGAAGGCACATGCGCCTCGCGCAGTTGGGCGATGCCCTGCTTCAGTGCGGTGCGTACATCCATACGATTCGTGTTTCCGCCGAAGTATCAGGCCTCGGCCAGCTCCTGCTGCAGGCGCTCCGATTCGTAGTGCGTGACCAGGCCGTCCACCAGCGCGCCGAGTTTGCCCTCCATCACGTCCGTGAGCTGGTGCAGGGTCAGGCCGATGCGGTGGTCGGTCACGCGGTTCTGCGGGAAATTGTAGGTACGGATTTTCTCGGAGCGGTCCCCGGTCTTTATCTGCCCGCGGCGCTCGGCGGCAATCGCGGCGTGCTGCTTTTCCAGCTCCATCTCGTAGAGGCGCGCGCGGAGGACGCGCATGGCCTTGGCGCGGTTCTTGATCTGCGACTTTTCGTCCTGCTGGGAGACGACCAGGCCGGTGGGGAGGTGCGTGATGCGTACGGCGGAGTAGGTGGTGTTCACCGACTGCCCGCCCGGCCCGGAGGAGCAGAAGGTATCGATGCGCAGGTCCTTGGGCTCGATCTTGATGTCGATTTCGTCGGCTTCCGGGAGCACGGCCACGGTCGCGGCGGAAGTATGGATGCGCCCCTGCTGTTCGGTGGCGGGCACGCGCTGCACGCGGTGCACGCCGCTTTCATACTTGAGCTTGGAATAGACCATCTTGCCCTGAATGGCCGCGACGATGTCCTTCAGCCCGCCGAGCGAGGAGGGCGAGCTTTCCAGCACCTCGACGCGCCAGCCCTGGCTTTCCGCGTAGCGCGCATACATGCGGTAGAGCTCTCCGGCGAAGAGCGCGGCCTCGTCGCCGCCGGTGCCCGCGCGGATCTCCAGGATCACGTTCTTGTCGTCGTTGGGGTCTTTCGGCAGCAGCAGGAATTTCAATTCGCGCTCGACGTTTTCCTTCTTGGCCAGGAGCTGCTTTTCCTCGTCGTAGGCCATCTGCTTCATCTCGGCGTCTTCGGCCTCGAGGATCATCAGCTGCGCCCCGGCGAGGTCTTTTTCGATCTGCTTGTACGCGCGGTGCTTCTCGACGATGGCCTGCAGGTCGGAGTGCGACTTGGCGAGCTTCTGGAAGCGCGCGGAGTCCCCGATCACCTGGGGATCGGAGAGCTGCTGGGTCATCTCCTCGTAGCGCGTCTCGATCTGGTCCAATTTTTCCGACAATGTCAAAGCAGCCATGGCAAATCCTTCTGAGTAAAGAAACTCAAAAAACGAAATTCGAAAACCGCGGGAACAAACGAATGAGATGGCTCCGGGAGCCGGAGTCCGTGGCGGGCGCTAATAGAAGGCGGCGTACATCGAATTCATCTGTATTAATAATAGCGTGGATTGGCGTTCCGCGCAAACCGTGCGGCGCGGTTGCTCCGGCGCGCCGCGATGTACTAGGATGCGGCCTGCATGAGCGAAACCGCACAAGAGATCCTGGCGGGCGGCAGCGCACCCGTAAACGAAGGCGATCCCGGATTTCTGTGGGATTTCTGGTATCCGGCGCTGCGCAGCGAAGCGATTCGCGGGCGGAAGCTGGCCACGGCGATGCTGTTGGAAGTGCCGCTGGTGCTGGGCCGCACCAGCGAGGGGCGCGCCTTTGCCATGCGCGATTCCTGCCCGCACCGCGGCATCCCCCTCTCCTACGGGCGCTTCGACGGGCAGACCGTGGAGTGCAGCTATCACGGCTGGAAGTTTGACGGCTGCAGCGCGCGCTGCACGGCGATTCCTTCACTCACCAGCCAGGACAAGCTCAAGGTCGAGCGCATCTCCGCCGGGCACTATCCCTGCGAGGAGCGCGATGGCTACGTCTGGGTGTACATGAGCGCGCCGCGGCAAGCCGGAGCGGGGCCAGGGACGCGGCTGCCGGAAACGCTGCCGCCGGCGCCCGAACTGCCGAAGTTCAGCGATAAATACAAGATCACGCATCTGGAGTGCGATCTCCCCGCGCATATCGATCACGGCATCATCGGGCTGATGGACCCGGCGCACGGGCCGTTCGTGCACCAATCCTGGTACTGGCGGAGCCGGCGCAGCATTCACGAGAAGACCAAGAAGTTCGAACCCATTCCCAACGGCTTTCGGATGAGCCGGCACGAACCTTCCTCGAACAGCGCGCCGTACAAAATCCTGCGTTATTTTTCGGGCGCAGCGACGACGACGATGATCGATTTCCTGCTGCCAAACATGCGCTTCGAAGAGATCCGCAGCGGGCACCTGTGGTTCTCCAGCCGCGCCACGGTGACGCCGGTGCGGCGCGATCTCTGCCGCATCGATTTCGTGGCCGCGTGGAACGTGTTACTGCCGGTGACGGTGTTCCGCATGTTTGCCAAGCCGTTTCTGCGCCAGGACCAGGTGACCATGATCCAGCAGGCCGAGGGCCTGAAGCACAATCCAAACCTGATGCTGATTGACGACGCGGACCGCCCGGCCAAGTGGTATTTTGCGCTGAAAGCCAACCTGCTAGACTCGCGGCGCACCGGCGCGCCCATGGTGCATCCGATGAGCGAACCGGTCACGCTGCACT
Source organism: Terriglobia bacterium (assembly GCA_020072785.1). Taxonomy (NCBI): domain Bacteria; kingdom Pseudomonadati; phylum Acidobacteriota; class Terriglobia; species Terriglobia bacterium. The sequence goes on from JAIQGG010000001.1 coordinate 700,141, forward strand.
GGCGCAGTTGACGACCCGCCGGGGGCCGTCGAGGGCTCTCTCTTTCTAGCGCAGCTTCCCCAGGTCGAATTTGGCGGTGACGTGCTGGCCGTCAGGCGTGACCACTTCCATCTCCACCATTTCAGAGGCCACCTCGGCCGCGTCGTATTCCAGCCATACCTGCGCGCCGGCCAGTCCGCCCGAACCGCGTGCGTCGTGCTGATAGACCGGCGCGCCGTGCACGTCGAGCGGCGTGAGTGTGCCGTCTCTCTGGCGCAACTGGAACTGGAAGTCCTGCCAGAAATCATCGGGGCGCAGCTCGAGCCCCTGGCGGTCCGCGGCATCCTGCGCGGATTTGCGGGCCATGGCGAAGGAGTAGGTGGGGGTGAGGTTGAGGACGATGTGGATGCGGACGGTATCCCCGCGCTCCTGGTAGTCCGCTTCGGCCTGCTGCGCGCTGTAGCCGATGCTTCGTGCGCGGGAGAGCTCCACGACTTGGGCGTAGGGCGTGAGCAGCGCAATTTCGGCGACGTGCGGGCCGCTCGGGGGCAAGGGCAGCCGCTTCTGGTAGGGCGCGAAAAACTCCGCGGTCTTCTGATCGTTGCGCTGTCCGAGGAAATAGGCTTCGCGCACCGCGTGCGCGGAGAGCGGCACCTCGTAGGCGAAGAGGGCCTGCGCCGCGAGCAGCAACGTGGCCAGGGCCAGGGCGTTCCGGCGGACGGCGGGTTTGCGATTCATGATCATCGTTAAAGCCGGGCCGCTGGGGGTCAGATGCGGCGCTGGATGTTCGGGAAGTCGAGCCACACTTTTACTCCGCAGAAGTGCGAGCCTTCGGTGCAAATGGGCGTGGTAATGCCTGCGCGCACGTGGCACGGCGGGCCGATGAAGCGCGTCAGCTCCGGGTGCACCTCGCGCAGTTGCGCGATCTCCTCCATGGAGGCCTGGTAGATCTCCTCCTGGGCGTTGAAGCAGGTGCGCATGGTCCACTTGTGCAGCAGATGCAGGAGCGAGCCGCTTTCGACGAGGCGGATGGCCTTGGCGTTGGGCAGGAGGTACAGGGCAATCTCCTGGGACACGCCGCGGTCGATGAGAGCGTTCTTCGCGGCCCAGGCCTCGGCCATGGCGCGCTCGTAGACCTCTTTGGCGCGGGCGTTGCCCTGGATGAGCGAGGGGGTAATGTAATCCGGCTCGCGGGTATCGGTCAGGGTGAGCAGAGGGCGCGAGCCGGGCACCATGCGGTGGCGCTGGTCCTGGCTGTCGGCGGTATGGCTGATTTTCTTGGCGAAGGTGTACGTGGCGTGCTGCAGCGCGCGGAGCATGGGGGCGTGCACGCCGATATTCAAAGTTTCCAGACGGTAGAGGTTGCGCGCGGGATTAAACAGGCGATCGATGGCCTCGGCGTCGCTGCACTGCGCTTCGGTGAGGCCCAGGACGGCGCGGTAGGAGTCGGCCATGACGCGCACCGCGTTCGCGGAATAGTCCACGAGGCGCGAGGTCCTGCCGGCGAGACGCGCGTCGAATTCGCGGGTGAAGGCCTCGCCGGCGCTTGCGTCTTTGGGCGCGTCGCGCCATTCCGGGCGCTCCTCGAGCGGCTCGATGGCGAAGCGATCGAAGAACTCGGGATCCACTTCCCGTGCGCGCGCCACCATCTCGGCGATGACCTGGCGCGCTTCGCTGGGCGTGTCCGAGGCCGCATGCATGCGCCACAGGCGGTGCAGGACGATGCCGGAAACGGTGTGTACCATGGTGGTGAAGGCGGCGACCGGGAGGACGTAGCGCGCCACCTCGATGGCCCGCTTTTCCGCGGCGCGCTCAACTTTGTGCACGCGCTTGGGGTGGGACATCGCGCTGATATTCCAGATTTCGCCGAGGATGCCGCGCGCGTCGTTCACCAACAGGGCCGCGAGCTGGCGGTAGTAGTCCCAGGCGCGGGCGATGGCCCGCTCGTAGATGCCACGCGCCGCCTGGTCAAAGAAAAGCGAGGCTGGCGGCACGTAGGCCTGTGGGCGGTCCAGACGCACGTAGCGCTGGCTCTGCTGCTCGGAGTTGTAGAAGGGATGGGCGTGCAGAAAGGACCAGACGAACTGGCGGCTGACGTTCTCCAGGCCGAATTCGAAATGGGCGTGCTGGAAGACGGTGTGGTGGCCGCTGTAGAAGGTGGCCGCGCCGATGTTCACGCGGTGCTTTTCGGTGGTCTCTTCGGGGCCGATCAGGCGCGAGGCGTAGCAGGTGCGCGCGGCGGCGATGGCCGAGTCATAGGGATGGGCGAAGGCGTTGCGCAGAGTGACGCGCGGCGGCGCCGTCTCCACCAGAGCGCCGGCGCGCATTCCGTCGAACATGGGGGATTGAGTAGCCACGATGCGCCGTCATTCTACACCGAGCACGCTCGCGGAGCACACGGCTCCTCGCTGGCCGGACAAGAGCCGGCCAGGTGCGGTGGTGAAGTGCGCGCAAACGGAAACGTTTCGGACGGTTACTTCTTGTTGCCGGCCTGGATGGCGGCCTGTGCGGCCTGGGCGCTGGCGTACTTCTTCTGGAAGCGCTCGACGCGGCCCGCGGTGTCCACCAACTTCTGTTTGCCGGTGAAGAAGGGGTGACAGTTCGAGCAGATTTCCACCTTCAGCAGCTCGCCCTTCATGGTCGAGCGTGTCGGAAAGGTGTGGCCGCAAGCGCAGTGCACGGTCACGGGATGGTAGTCGGGGTGAATGCCGGGCTTCATGGATGCTCCCTTTCGTCGCGGCCGGTCTGCACGGCTCCCCAAGGGGACTCCAGCCGCGTCGCTAGGCCACAAGACAATTCCTAATTGTACGCGAATTCCTGGGATTCCGCCAATCCCCTGCCGTACAGTGCCCTCCGGCGAAAGCAACGGCGGGGAGTCCCGCGGCCTGGAAGCAGGCCACGGATTTCCGCTTGTCGCACGCGGATTCTTCGCGTAATTTCGCGGATATGCGAGTGGAAATCCTGCCCCATGTCGTTGTTCCGGACGCTTCGCGGCCGGCCGCGGATAACCGCGCACTGCAGGTCTTTCTGGCATCACTCAAGAGCGAAGACTCGCTGTTCCGTGCCACGCCGTGTACGTTGCAGCCGGGGGCTTCAGCCCCGGCCGAGACGCCGTCGTTTTCGGGGGGCGTGGTTCTTTCCTTCGCCAATGAGGCCCACAACAGGGATCGCGGCCTGTACTACGTGCTCATCGAAAAACTGACCGAACTGCTGAAAGAAGCCGGATCCGCCGATGCGCTGGAAGTCCGCCTGGGATTGTGCAACCAGGCCGAGCCCGGCGCACTTGCGGCCCGGAATTCCCTGGTGCTGGAGCTCATCGCCCGGGGGAATTCGCGGGAGCAGGCGGAGTTGCGCTGGGGGCTGGGTGTCGCGCATCTCCAGCAGGCGCTGCTGTTCACCTCCCGCCTTCTTCGCCAGCAACTCTCCGCGCGCAGCGAGTAGATCGAAGGGCGTTGCGCAGCGATAACCGGAAAAAGAACGAAGGGAAGTGCAGCGCAGGGCTGGGGTCAGGAGACGAAGCAGCAGCCAACGCGAACGTTGCCTTCGGGACTGCGCGCGGACCAAACGGCTCGCAGATTCACGCGCACCGGGGGCAGAATCGGCACATGCAGGATGGCGAAGACGTTCGGGGGCAGCTCTTCGGGGGAATCGAGCTCGAGGGCGACGCCGCCAAAACCCAGGTCGAGAACGCGTGCGCGGCGCCCGCCTTGTTCGCCCAGTACGGCGTAGGCATTGGTGCCGGCCATGGTCACGCGCTCGCCTTTGCGCTGCATGCTGTAACTGAGCGCCGGGGCCGCAGCTCCGGGGCCTGCGGCCGGAATGCCCGCCGCCGAAATGTCTGGAATTGGAAGTTCTGTGACGAACGGCGCTTCCGTCTTTTCCGCCGCTTTCTTCGATTCGATGGAAATGGTTTTCGGCGCGGGCGCAGCGCGTTCCGGTGCGGGCCGCTCGTGGACCGCCGCTGCGGGTTGCGCCTCGGCGGTTGCGCCGCGCAAATGGTTGGCGTGCTTCAGCTGGTAGAGCCGTTCATCGGCCACGCGAATCAGGACGTCGCCCTGATCGCCGTCCTGCGGACAGGTGGAGATGCCGTGATCCATGCTCACGCGCACGCTCAACTGCAGAGGGCGGACAGCCTCCGCGAAAACGGTCTCGATGCGGCGGCTCAGCGCCAGCGCCTGAGCTGCGTCCGTCTGCGGAAGAATCAGGGCGAATTCATCGCCGCCGATGCGGAAGGCGGAGTCCGACGAGCGCATGGCTTTGCGCAGGGTGGCGGCCGCGGCGCGCAGCACCTCATCCCCCTTGGGATGGCCGTGCATATCGTTCACTTCCTTGAAGCGATGCAGATCCAGGATCACCAGCGTCACGGGATGCTCGTAGCGCTTGGCCCGGGTCATCTCTTTTTCCAGCGATTCGCTGAACAGCCGGCGGTTGTAAAGTCCGGTGAGGGGATCGGTCACGGCGTTGAGCTGCAGTTTTTTCAGCTCGTCGTATTCGATGACCACCGGCACGCGGATCAGTCCGGCCGTGGAGAGCGCTTCCATGAGCGCGGTCTTCAGAGAAACGGGCCGTCCGAGATGTTCGGAGAACTGGCGGCGGCTCTTGAGCGCTTCTTCCCAGAGCTGCAGGCACTGGCTTTCGCGAAGTTCGAGGTGCGTAGTCGTGCGGAAGTAGCGCTGCAGAAACTGCCCGCGTGCGGGCAGATCGAGCGACTCCAGTGTATCGGCGAGGAGCTCGAGGTACGAGTCCTCAATGGTCAGGCGCGGGGCGACCGCGCCACCTGGGCTGGGCATTAAAGTTTTCCACCTGACGTCCGCCATTCCCTGCGGGGACAGGGGGAGGGCACATCACCTACTGCTTGGAAGCTGCAAACCAGAGTCCAATCCTACCAGTTTTCCGAGTAGCCTATAGGGTTCTTCAATTTTATGCCAATCTGCAAATATCTTGCTAGTTATGATGCAGATAGAGCGGGCAAAGTCAGATGACCCTGCCGCGCAGACCTCCTGAGCTTTCGCATTTTGAGAACAAAGTTTCCTCTCCAACCGCACCGACGAGAAATATTTTCTATCCCAGGGGGCGCAAGAATTCCAGTCCAAAAAGACGAACATCGCCTGCCGCTTCCTGACGGAGTACGCGTGCTGAAATCGGGGGAGTTTCGCTGGGGACCATGCTGGATGAGATAGGCGAGGGCGCAGGGAAAGTTAGCTGTACAGGATGATCCATCTGCAGAGCCCGCGTGCAAGCAATACACGCGCCAGTACCGCTGATATTGAGTGTCTTCGTGAGTTCGATGAACTCCATCCCCGCCGCATCCGTGCCGCGCAACAAGACGGGAACTTGAAGACGAATTCGCTCTGCTCGACGTCGCTCGGCAGGATTCAAAGGATGCCTTTCGCAATAGAAATCTAAATATAGAATGACATTCTAGTACTCGGGCACTAGTACCAACTCTTGCAGATTTCGTGCCAGAATCGCGCTTCCGGAGTCATTTATAAACATTGTATTTTCAGTGCATTATCCTATGCCAAGCATCGGGAATGCTAGATGCATGATACTAACCACCCCGGGAACTGCATTTCCTTTCCCATATTGTGCAAATGGAACGTATTTACCATTGACGTTTGTTGCGGGCGTCTGCGACGATGTGCATCCAGAGACGGGAAAAGATTTACCACTTGAAGCGCAAAGCGCAAAAATCTCTGTTTTCGTGACGGTGAAGCGGTCAAGACTGCAATGACCTCTCTCCCTACATTACCGGTTGAGCGTGTTTCGCAAGGCCTGCCGTTAGGCCTGGTCACATCGCTTCTGGATACGCTGGAGAAGCCCCTGCTGGTCATCGAGCGGAGCGGGCGCTTCGTGTTGGCGACCCTGCAGGCACGCCAATGCTTGGAAGCGCGGGGGATTGTGGATCTCGCGAGCAAGGATCTTTTTTCACAAATGCTGGGCATCGAACCCAAGGTAATTTTCGAGCAGTTCGAAAGCGGTGAGCGGGAAGTGAACCTGCATGTGGTAGGCGGGGGAAAAAAGGCCCGCGCGCGCATCCAGTGGCTGCCGGAGCCGGACTGGCTGCTCGTGCAGTTCGACCCGCAACCCGAAGCCGCGGAGGTGGAGGAAGGGTCCTCCGTGCTGACCATCCAGGACCTGCTGCAGGAACGCGAAGTGACGTACCGCAACCTGCTGGCGGCCTATCTGCGGCTGCAGGATGTAAACCGGCAGAAAACGGTGTTCTTGGGTTCAGCGGCGCACGAATTGAAGACGCCCCTGGCAGTCATCAAGGGCTACTACGATCTGCTGCTCACCGGCTCTCTGGGGCGGCTGAACGACAAGCAGCGCGAGATTCTCGAGGAATCGAAAGAGAGCTGCGAGCGGCTGGTGCGGCTGGTTTCCATGTTCCTCAATTATTCCGCGCTGGAAAGCGGCCGGCTGGTGCTGCAGCTGCGGGAGAACGACCTGAAGGATTGTTTGGAAGAGCTGGGCAAGCGCTGGCAGGAAGCCTTTCAACGCAAGGGCGTGCGCCTGGAAACACAGATCGATTCCGCGCTGCCGGTGTTCCGCTTTGACTATCAGAAGGTGCAACAGGCGGCGGGCAACTTGCTGGATAATGCGCTCAAGCACACGCCGCCGGGCGGCTGCGTTACGCTGCTGGCCGCGCCGCATTTCTGGGAAAGGCGTCTGGCGGCCAACAAGCCGCTTCAGGAGCGCCGCGGCGGGCGCGCGCCGCGGGCCAACAGCGTACAAGTTTCTGTCTCGGATACCGGGCCAGGGCTGGCCGCCGAATTTCATCAGGAAATATTCGAAGATTTCATGCGCGTGGATCGCAACACGTCGGGCATGGGCCTGGGTCTGGCCATCGCCAAACGGCTGGTGCAGGCGCATCGGGGAAAGATCTGGGTCGATAGTGAAGCACGGCAGGGCAGTACATTCACCTTTCTCCTGCCCATAGAGCAGGGCCAGTAGCGCGGTCCCGAGGGAGTAATTATGAGCATAGCGGAAAGAATTCTGGTGGTGGACGACGAGCCGAGCATCCGCAAATACTTGCAGACGCTGCTCGAGGTGGACGGCTTCCATGTCGAGACGGTGTGCTCGGGCAGGGAAGCGCTCGAGAAAGTCAGCACGGGCGAACGGCCGGACTTCATCATTCTCGACGTGCTCATGCCCGAGATGAACGGGATCGAGACGCTCAAGGAACTGATGCAAGTGGACCGTTCCTTGAACGTTATCATGCTCTCCTGCTCCAACGAAGTGGGCACCGTCGTGGACGCGATCCGCCTGGGAGCTCACGATTACCTGACCAAGCCCTTCGAAAAGGGCGAACTCGATGCGGCCATGCTCAAGTGCCGCAAGAAGAAGCAGCTGCACGAGGAGAACCAAGCGCTGCGCGAATATTGCGAACAGCTCACCGAGGACCTCAGCTTCCTGGCCGCCAGCCCGCAGATGGTGCGTATCCGCCAGCAGATCCTGCAGATTGCTCCGGTGGACGTGCCAGTGTTCATCTGCGGGGAGAGTGGTGTCGGCAAGGAAGTGGTGGCGCGCATGATCCACCTGCGCTCCAAGCGGCGCAATCAGGCCTTCGTCAAAGTAAATTGCGCGGCGCTGCCGGGGGAGCTCCTGGAATCGGAACTGTTCGGCTATGAGCAGGGCGCGTTTACCGGAGCGGTGCGCGCCAAGCCCGGCAAGTTCGAGCTGGCCAACAAGGGCACCATCTTCCTCGACGAAATTGCGGAGATGAGCACGCACCTGCAGGCCAAGCTTCTGCACGTTCTGCAGGATCACCAGTATTCGCGGCTGGGCGGCCGTCAGGTGGTGGACATGGACGTGCGCGTTCTGGCCGCGACCAATGTGGACGTCCAAGAAGCCATGAAGGACGGGCGCTTCCGCGAGGATCTCTATTACCGCCTCAACGTGCTGTCCATCAACGTGCCGCCGTTGCGCGAACGCCAGACGGAAATTCCCCTGCTCTTCCGCCACTTTCTCCAGAAATACGCCGAGAAATTCGGCAAGACCGCGATCGAGCCGTCGCACTATCTGCTGGAAGCGGCCGCGCGCTATCCGTGGCCGGGCAATCTGCGGGAGCTGGAAAATTTCGTGAAACGTTACGTCATTCTCGATGATGAGGAAGGCAGCCTGCGCGAGCTGGTCGAGATGTCCACGGCGCGGCAGCGCACCGCGCCGCGCGTGGAAGCACCGCCCCCCCGCGAGCAGGGGCTTAAGGCGCTGGTCCGGGGCTTGAAAGACGAAGCGGAGATGGAAGCGATTGCCAACGCCCTGGAAAAGACGCGCTGGTGCCGCAAGGATGCGGCGAAAATGCTGGGAATCAGTTACAAGGCATTGCTCTACAAGATGCGGCAATTCAATCTGGACACACCGCGGAACCGTCGTGGCGCCGCGACGGAAGAGACACGGCGCGAGCCGGCGATTCGGAACGTCTAGCCTTCCCAGTCCGCCGGGTATTGCTCCTTTTAGGCACACGGCGACACTTTATTTCTTTCCAGCTCGCTTGGGATTACGCTACTGTTCCGTCCCGGTATGGGAAATTTGAGGGTGCCTGCTTGCAAGGAATTTCCCTTCGCTCGCCAGTAATCTTGCTTGGAGTTCCATGAAAAGAGATTGCGGCGCTGCTTGCGAAAGATAAACACCTTAAGAATTAGTGAGTTAAATTGGATGCGATACTTGAAAATTGGAAGATTGCGGAATTGGTCTGAAACGTGCACCTCTCTTTGTAAGTTTTGTGATCTGCGATCCATCCACGGTGACGCCGAAGGCAGGACCTTATAGTGCGGAAAGTGCACGACGCGAGAGACCGGGGGATAGGCCTCTCGTAGCAGAAGCAATTTGCCAAATGCGGGTAACGCTGATAGAACCTTCGGACAGCGGATGCCACGCTTAGAGGCGGGGGGATGGACTGGGGATGGGCCTGATGACTGAACGTCGTACGGCACGACGCTATGATTTGACTTTGCCGGTCGTCATACGCATTCCGACCGAGCGCAAGGCGGAGACGCAGCGCGGCAAAACGCGGGATATTTCCACGCGCGGCCTCTATTTCGTGATTGATCAGGACCTCCAAGCCGGTTCCGAACTCGACATTACGCTCACGCTCCCGGCTGAGGTTACCCAGGGCTCGGAAGTGCTTGTGCGCGCAATCGGGAAGGTCATCCGCGTCGAGCAACGTCTGGAAGACGGCAATACACGCATGGGCGTGGCGGCCGTGATCGAACGCTACGACATCATCCGCGGGGAAACTTCCAAGAACTGAACTCCGTTTTATAGCCGGCAGCTCTCTGCTGGCGTCTGCAGTTCTCTCTTTGCTTCGAGACAACACAAGCAAGGGCTTCCCCTTTCTGCACACTTGCTGTTTGGGGAGTCCGCTCGATTTGGGGATATCTCAGGCCTTATCACGGGAATGGCCAGGCTGTCCTGGCAAGGGGAAAGAGAAAAAGCTTCCCAAATCAGGAGCAAATATTTTCTCTGCTGTACCCACAACTCGTTCAATTTTTCCGGGATTAGTACTGGGACCACCTTGTCCATTGCACCTGTAACATATAGATAATGCATTCGTTAGCCGATTACGGATCTTGTCTTCAGTTTTCGAACATGTCCCTCCGGTTGGCCGAATATGTGCATCTTCTCTGGATCAGGCAGATGCCTGTGTATGCCTACGGAACCCACAACTAGAAGCTGCAGGGCGGAGCCGATCAGCCAGATCCCTCCGGATGAGGTCCTTTTTGGCTGTTCGGCGGCGATGGCCGAAGTACGGCAGCGCGCCGAAAAGATCTGCAATACCAATATCCCCGTGCTGCTCAATGGCGATGGCGGGACGGGCAAGGAAGCGCTGGCGCGGTGGATTCACGCGCGCTCTTCCTACCGCAACGGTCAGTTCATCAAGGTCAACTGCGCGGCCATCCCCGGAACGCTGCTCGAGAGCGAGCTTTTCGGTTACGAGCGGGGCGCGTTCACCGGGGCGCAGGTCAGCAAGTGCGGGCGCGTAGAACTGGCGCATAACGGCACGCTATTTCTGGATGAGATCGCAGACCTGGATCTGAGTCTGCAAGGCAAGCTTCTGCATTTTCTCCAGGACGGCAGGTTCACGCGAATCGGCGACAACGAAGAGAGAACCGTAGAGACGCGCATCTTGTGCGCGACGAACAAGGATCTGGAGCGGGAGATAGCCGCGGGCATATTCCGCGCCGATCTGTTCTACCGCATCAATGGGATGCGGTTGTGGTTGCCGCGGCTGCGCGAGCGCAAGGACGACATTCCGGCGCTTGCGAATTATCTCCGCGCATTTTACGAGAAACAGTTCGCCAAAGAATCCCCTCCGTTGAGTGCGGAATTTCTCGCCTATCTGCGGGAGTTGGATTGGCCGGGGAACGTGCGGGAATTGTCCAACGGAATGGCACGCTATGTCTTGATCGGTCCCGAAGAGGTGATTGCCGAAGAGCCGCCGCGCAAGCGCAGTTTGCGGATGTCCGGCGCGTCTTCCGAGGCTGCCCCTGTTCCGCTGAAGCACCTTGCGAGGGAAGCGACCCGGGAGATGGAGCGCAATATCATCCTGGAAACGCTGCAAGCCAACCGCTGGAATCGCCGGAAGACGGCGGAGGCGCTGCAAATCAGTTACCGCGCACTCATCTACAAGATCCGCGATGCCGGGTTGCTGGCGCGGAGCACGGAAGTCCTGGCGGACGTACCCGAAAAAAAATCTCCCGCTTCGCAGTCCTCCCGCGACTAACTGTCCCTGAGGACAGTTCCGTTTTCTCCCTCTTCGGCAACTCTCTCACGGCTGTCTTGCGCCATTTTTCTGCGTGAAAAGCCTTGCAAATGCGAACATCCGGGAGTTGCGGAAATTTTCCGAAGTTCAGGAAAAGCGCCGCGCGCCACGCATTGGAAAATCCTAAGAATTAGGCCGGTACAGCTTCCAGTTCATGCGGACAGGCAGTGTGGCTGTCCCTTAATTGGACGTCTCACCAGTATTTTTCGCAGCTCGCGGTCCCTTACTCTGCTCACGGCGAGCAGTGGGAGGGAAAGCGATGACGAACCGGGGGCGGTTCAGTCCTGAGAAACGGGACAGAGATCTACGCGCTGGGAACACCCGTCAACTGCAAGGGCTCGCGCTACTGGGACTGGCTGTATTGCTGCCACTGGTGGTTCTGAGCGGTTGCGTCGGCGTGGCCGGCCAGGGGGTGAATCCAGCGGGGGGGCAGGCCGTGATTCAGGCCAGTCCTGCAACTGTAAATTTTGGAAATGTGACCGTGGGGACGAAAAGCAGTTTGCCAGTTACGCTGAGCAATACAGGCGGTAGCGACCTTACGATTTCGGTGCTCACGCTGAGCGGCGCGTCCTTCAGCGTCTCGGGAATTGCGGCGCCCAAGACCATTTCTGCCGGGCAGTCGGCCACGATGAACGTGACCTACGCGCCATCGAGTGCGGGGAGCAACTCCGGGTCCATTGTGATCACCAGCAATGATTCGAAGTCTCCTGCGACAATTGCGCTTTCGGGAACGGCAACGACCGCGTCTGTGGGGCAACTTACGCTGAGCCCGGCCAGCCTGAATTTCGGGAACGTGAACGTGGGCGGCAGCAGCACGCTCACCTCGACATTGACCAATTCCGGGCAGGCTGCCGCCAACATTTCGCAGGTGAACGTTACGGGGACCGGTTTTACGGTAAGCGGCCTGACAGTTCCGGCGACTTTGAATCCGGGGAATTCCGTGACGTTGCAGGTGAAGTACGCGCCGGGGTCGGCAGGAGCGGCGAGCGGCAGCGTGTCCATCATCAGCGATGCACAGGGCTCGCCGACGACCCTCGCGCTATCCGGCACCGGCCTGCAGCCCGGGCTGAGTCTGTTGCCGGCGAGCATCAGTTTTGGCAATGTCGTCGTGGGCATGATCAATTCCCAGACGGTAAAGATCACGAACAGCGGGAACGCCAGTCTGACGATTTCCCAGGCCACCCTGACGGGCAGTGGTTTCAGCACCAGCGGGCTGACCACGCCGCTCACGCTGGCGGCAGGACAGGCCAGCACGTTTACGGTGCTGTTCGCACCGGCGGCGGCAGGCAGCGTGAGCGGAAGCCTTGCGCTGACCAGCAACGCGCCGAACTCTCCGGCTTCGATTCCGCTGAGCGGCAGCGGCGTTGCCGCCACCTATACGCTATCGGTCAGTCCGACCAGCTTGAGCTTCGGCAACGTCAACACGGGCAGCTCGGCTTCGCAGAGCGTCAGCATCGCGAACACCGGGAACTCGAACGTGACCATTTCGCAGATCAGCGTGTCCGGCGCAGGCTTTTCTGCAACCGGCGTGGGCGTCCCGGTTACGCTTTCGCCGTCGCAGAAGGTAACGCTGACCATACAATTCAGCCCGTCCGTGGCCGGAAGCGTAAGCGGGACGATCTCCGTGGTGAGCAATGCCAGCGGATCGCCGGCGGTGATTTCCGCGAGCGGAACGGGTGTGACTCCGACGGTGGCCCATTCCGTGGCCCTGACGTGGAATGCCAGCAGCTCGACGATCTCCGGCTATAACGTGTACCGCAGCACGGTGAGCGGAAGTTCTTACGCCAAGGTCAGCTCGACGCTAGTCACCGGATTGACCTACACGGATGGGACCGTTCAGAGCGCCCTGACCTACTACTATGTGACGACGGCGGTAGATGCCAGCGGCAACGAGAGCGCCTATTCCAACGAAGCACAGGCCGTCATTCCGTAGCCTTTAATGGTCTACGCTTCTTCCCGCGCTGCGTCTGCCGGTGCTGCGGGAGGGGCTGGGGAGCGCCACTTGCGCAGGGCGTAGAGCCAGACCAGGACTTGTGCAAGCAGGGCCCCGGTGGCATCGATGGCCACGTCGCGCGGCCGGGCTCCGCGCAGCGGCACGAACGACTGGTGCCACTCGTCGAGACCGGCGTAGGCGACGGCGATGGTCAGAGTCGCGAGAGCCCAGTTCAGGCGCCAGCCCGTCCGGCCTGCGCGCACCCCGCGAAACACCAGAATGCTGAACAATCCGAATTCGCTTACGTGCGCCAGCTTGCGGATGCCGACATGCATCAGGTGCAGGGTGTGCCGCGTGGCCCACGGAAAGAGCCAGTGCAGGAAGGGAATCAGGATGCTCCCTGTCTCCTCCGCGCTGAAATAGTGCGTGGAGAAAACAGAAATCAGGATGGCGGCGAGAATCGCTGGGATCCAATAGGTGAAGCGAGATTGTCTCTCAGAGTAATCAATCATCGGTCGTGTCCCGGCTATGGCACCCAGTCTTCCCGGCGCAGATTACTGGCAGCGCGCTGTGTTGCGTTCGGCAAATCCTGGAATGGCGAACCAGGGGAAGCCGATCCCTCAAGTTAGCTTACCCTGTTCCCGCAATTCTTTCAGGTAAGCGGCCAGGGCGTCACGCCAGTGGCGCAAGCGCAGGCCGCGGGCATGCAAGCTGGCCGGGGAAAGCACGGAGTAGGCCGGCCGTCTTGCCGGGCGCGCAGTTTCCGCCGTCGTAGTGGGCAGCACGGAGACCGAGGCGCGGCCGGCTTGGCGGAGAATTTCGCGGGCAAATTCGAACCAGGAGCAGGATCCTTCGTTGGTCACGTGCAAGGTTCCGCGGGCATCGCTGCGCACGAGGTCGCGGATGGCCTGCGCCAAATCGCGGGTAAAGGTCGGCGAACCTACCTGATCGGCGACGACGGTCAATTCCGGCCGGGAATCCGCGGCGCGCAGGATCTTTTCCGGAAAGCACACACCCGATGCGCCGAACAGCCAGGAAGTGCGGGCGATGCACCAATTGATGTGGTTCTCGCGCACGGCCTTTTCCCCCGCGGCCTTGGATTGTCCGTAGACGTTGAGAGGCGCAATCGGATCCTCCGGTTCGTAGGGGCGCGTCGCGGTGCCGTCAAAGAGATAGTCGGTGCTGACGAAGAACAGGCGCGAGCCGCATGCCTGCGCGGCGCGGGCCACGTTTTCGGCGCCGGCGGCGTTCACCGCAAAGGCCTGCTCCGGATTGCGCTCGCTCCCGTCGACATCGGTATAGGCCGCTGTCAGGACGGTCCAGTCCGGGCGTGTGCGGGCAAGCAGGCTGCGCACCTGCTGCGGATCGCGGATATCGGCGTCTTGCGAGGTCGCGGGAATCACCTCGTCCGTCTTCCATTCCTGCAGAAGATCGGTTCCGAGCATCCCCCGCGCACCAATGATGAGAATGCGCATTGGATTTACTTGTGCTGGGTTTCCCAGTCATAGGCGATGTCCGGATGATTGTAGGGCAAGCGGAGCTCGTCCGCGGGATTGTAGTGGCGGTCGGTCATATAGAGAAGCTGGATGGCGTCCATGCCCAGCGCCTTGTAGCCATGTCCGACCCCCGGGGGAATCAGGATTTGCCAAGGGCGAAAGCGTCCGACATAGAGCGTATTAATCAAGCCAAAGGTTTTCGACTGGCGGCGCAAGTCGTAGAGGAAGACCTGGAGCATGCCGATGACAGGGGCCCACAGATCGGTCTGTTCGCAATGATAGTGAATGGCTTTGATGGTGCCGGGGTAGGTCAGCGTGAACGACACCTGAATCTTGCGCGTGGCGTCCGGCACCATATTCGTGGCGAGCCCTTTGCCGAGCCGCGCGATTTCGGTAAAAAAGCCGCGGTCGTCGGGAAAAATCTGGAGCGGCTCGATGCGCACGCCGTCAATCAGATCCGCCGAGTCGTGCTTGGCGATCACCTTGCCGAGCGTCTTTTCGGAACGCTTGAGAATCGCCAGCTCGATACCATTGCGGGTGCCGAGCGAGACGATGCCCTCTGCACTCTTCTGTGTTGCGGATGGTTCAGCCGCCATGTGCGTGCCTCTCTCGAAAGGATTCTGAAAGTCTTCCCGGAATCACTCGCCGGGCCAAGTTATCTGCCGGAGCTCTGTCCTAGGGCTCGGCGGGCGTTCTCGGCGATGAAAGAATTTGGATCGAGGCTGACGGCCATCTCGAATTCCGCGCGCGCCCGCCCGGGCTTGTTCAGTTTCTGATAGATCAACCCGAGATGGTAGCGGTAGGCCGCATTGGCGGGGGCCTGCCTAACGGCTTCTTCGAGCAGCTGCGCAGCCAGCGAAAAAGCGCCGTTGTGGTAGTAGGCCCAGCCCAGGGTGTCGGCGGAATTCGGCAGGCTGGGCAGGCCGCGGCGCGCGATTTGCGCGAGCGACAGGGCGACGTTGACGTTGCCGCCGTGTTCCAGCAACAGGTAGGCCAGATTGTTGGCCGCAAATGCGTCGTCTGGCTGGATCGAAAGCGCCTTTTGGTAAAGCGACTGCGCCTGCTGCCAGTTGCCCTTGGCTTCGAAGAGACTGCCTTGCGCGACATAGAGTCGCACATTGGATGGTGCCAGCTTGAGGGCCCGCTGGTAGCTGGAGATGGCCTGCTCGGCCTCGCCGCGGGACGCCTGGACGTCTGCGAGGAGAATTGCTGCATTCGAATTGCTGGAATCGAGCTGCACAGAGCGGGCCAGCGCCTGTTCGGCTTCCGCAGGCATTTTGTTCGTGAATTGCGCCTGGCCGAGCAGAAAATACAGGGCCGCATTTTCCGGCCTGCGCGCGATCTGCGCTTGGATCTTCTGAATGGCATCCGCAGGCCGTTTCCGGCGGAGATCGAGGTCCACGAGGCCGCGCAGCGCTTCCAGGGAGTCCGGTTCGTGAGTCAGCGCTTGGCGGTAAAACGATTCCGCTTCGTTCCAGCGTTTTTGCCGGGCGCGCAGCAGGCCGAGCTGTACATAGCCGAGGGCGCCCTGCGGGGCAAGCTCGACCAGGCGGTGGAAGTCGGCTTCTGCCGCAGCGGCGTCCCCTTCGTTGAATCTTGCGGTGGCATGAAACAGATACCCCTCGGCGGCCGCTGGTGCAATCTTCCTGAGCTGATCGCCGGCCGATTCGAGCGCATTCCAATCCTGGCGCTGCATGGCGCTATAGCCCAGCGCGCGCCAGGCTTCGGAAAGGTCAGGGCGCAAGCGCACGGCTTCGTGCCATTCGCTTTCTGCCTGGCTGGAATTCCCCTGGCCTTGAAATGCAAGACCCAGCTGATAGTGGCCTGCCGCATTGTCCGGAGCGTACTTGACGGCCTGCTGCAGCGTGGCGACGGCCTCGGCAAAGTTTTTCTGCTGCACCTGAATCTGCCCCCGCAGAACGAGCGCGGTCGCGTCCTGCGGCTCCTTTTTGAGGATATCGTCATTGAGTTGCGCGGCTTCGGCGATGCGCTGGGTCAAAATGAGGAGCTCGATGTACGTTTTCTTGAGCGGAAGGTCCTTCGGATGCGCTGCGGACAAGGCAGCAAATTCGGCGAGGGCCTTGGCCTGATCATTCCGGCGAAGATAGTAGTCGCCGAGCATGCGGTATGCAGCAGGATCGTCCGGCAATTGCTGTTTGGCATCGGCCAGAACTTTCTCCGCGAGATCGTTCTTTCCCTGCATGGCGTACAAGCCCGCCAGGGCCGCGCGGGGAAGAGCATTCTTTGGAGCGAGAGTGATAGCGGATTGCACTTGTTCTTCCGCCTCCGCCCAGCGCTGCTGCCGCTCGTACAAATTCCCCAGGGCCATGAGGGGAGCAAGTGAGCCTGGCTCCAGTGTATGTGCTTTTTGAAGATGTGTTTCGGCGTCCGGAAGTGCGCCGGCCCTCTCCTCGATCAGGGCCAGATTGAGGTAGGGGAGGGAACGCTCGGGAGCCATGCGCACCGCGTCGTTGGCTTCCTGCAGCGCGTCCTGCAAATTTCCAAGCGCGGCATCCGCATTGGAAAGGAGAATTTGCGCTTCGAAGTGCGCAGGATTGCTGCGCAGGATCAGTACGGCCTGCTCTTTGGCCTCCTGCTTCTTCCCGCCCGTGAGGAGGAGTTGGCCGAGATCGAGTTGTGCGGCCCAGTTATCCGGCTGAAAATGAACGGTGCGCAGAAGTTCCTGGTATGCCCCTGCCGCGTTGCCTTGCTGGAGAAAGCACTGTGCCATCTTGTAGTGCGCTTCGGCGTAACGCGGGTCGAGCTGCAAGGCCCGGGAGAAAGAGATGATGGCTTCCGGGTATCTGCCGCGATCAAAATCCTGGCTTCCCTGGTGGAAGTACCTCTGCTTGCGTGTATTGACGTCCCGCGAGCAACCACCACCCAGTGCGCCGGCGAGAAGAAACAGCCCTAAGAACAGACCTAGCTTTGTCGTACGCTGCATATGCCTCAGGAAGAGTGCTACGCAAACTTTTCCTCTTCAAAATACTGAGAGATGCAATTTTGCACCCTGAAACCAAGGAATTGCCAGCTCGTTCTCAAAACAGACGTATATAACAGATAATAAAGGCATTAAATGCTGGTCACCGGACTTTCTGCCATGATTCAGGGAGGCTTTGGAATTCTAGATACCGATCAAATGCCAGGAAAAGGCAAATTCAATGGACAATGTGGATAGAATAGTTCCACTTCATGGCCGGATTATAGCTGCAGGATAGGCAAGAATTTGACTATGCCGATCACGTTTGCGCCGATTACTTCATGATAATAAAAGACATGGATTGATTTTCAGAGTCTAGGCAAGCTTTGCTTTCTTGGCAAGGCCCGTGCTTTAGTCTCTCTCGTAGCGACCTGTGTCTCGGTAGTAGAATGTCCAGAGGCACTGGAAGCGGGAATTCATCCCGCTCTTTGAAGAGCGGCGTTCGGGAAGGGCAGGAGCGAGGTAACGATGGTCCGGAACGGCGAAATCAGCATTGGCGATGCGAAGAGGGTCCTCCGGGGCTACTGGTGGATTTTGCCTATCACCTCCGTGGGCTGCGCGGTTCTTGCGCTGGCGGCCGCGCTGATGCTGCCGAAGCGCTATACCTCGGGGACGATGGTCCTGGTCGAACAACCGACAGTGTCGTCAGATTATGTGAAACCCGTGGTTACCGAAGACCTCAATCATCGTCTGGCATCGATGAAGGAACAGATTCTCAGCCGCACACGTCTAGAGCCGATTATCGAAAAGTTCGATCTGTATGCCGTGGACCGCGACCGTGTGCACATGGACGATCTTGTGGAGCGCTTGCGCTCAGCGGTGACGATTCCCCCGATGGAGCCTATGCCAGGAACGCAGAACCGCCAATTGCCGGGTTTCTACGTCAACGTCACCTTTGATAATCCCCAGATCGCGCAACAGATTTGCACGGAAATCACCTCGATGTTTCTGGAGCAGAACTCCCGGGAGCGCGAACAGCAGGCTTCGCGGACCACTTCCTTCCTCAGCCGGCAATTGGACGAAGCCAAGGCCAAGCTGGACGCACAGGATGCCAAGCTGGCCCAGTTCAAGCGGCAATATCTGGGCTCGCTTCCTGACGAAGAACAGACCAATCTCAGCCTACTCCTGGGAATGAACTCCCAACTCGAAGCCAACACCCAGGCGTTGAGCCGGGCACAACAGGACAAGGTCTTCAATGAGTCCTTGCTTGGTCAGCAGGAAGCTATCTGGAAGGCCGCGCAGTCCGGACAGAGTCCAGAGACGACCGAACAGCAGCTCAACGCGCTGCAGGAACAGCTGACCGCTCTGCAGGCACGCTACACGCCGGAGCATCCGGATGTCATCAAGATCCAAAGCCAGATCGATGAATTGAAGAAGCGCATGGCCCAGACTCCCAAGACGAAAGATGTGGAGAATAAGGCCGCGCAGCTAGCCCCCAGCGAGCCGCCCCAGCTGCAGCAACTCCGCGCCAAACGGCGGCAGGATGAATTGAACATCGCCGATCTCACCCGCCGGCAGGGACAGATCCAGGAGCAGATCCGCATCCTGCAGGGACGCGTGCAGGCCAGCCCGATGGTGGAGCAGCAGTATAAGGAATTGACGCGGAACTATCAGAGCGCACTGGATTTCTACAATGATCTTCTGAAAAAGCGTGAACAATCCGCAATGGCCACGGATCTCGAACACCAGCAGGAGAGCGAGCAATTTCGCGTGTACGATCCGCCCAGCCTGCCGGATAAACCTTCCTTTCCGAAGAAGACCTATTTTGCGGGTGGCGGGTTGGGGGCGGGGCTAGCCCTGGGGTTGGGCATCCTGTTCGTAATCGCGGTGAGCGACAAGGCGATGTATACCGGGCAGGATGTGGAGCTCTGCTTGAAGGTTCCGGTTCTCGCGCTGGTTCCGAGATTGGAGACAGCTTCTGCCCCGGGAGGCATAACCGGAACGGTCGGAAGTACCTATCCGGCGGGCAAGAAGATCTGAACGGGACATGCAGGGGAGCAGTTCTTTGAGGAAACGATGAGCCGGATTCACGAAGCACTGAAGAAGGCAGCACAAGAAAGATCGTCGCAGTTGGCGACCGGCGTGGTGCCGGATCTTTCCGGGCTTGGGGCCGATATACAGCGGCCGGTGGTTCCCCCGGCCGCGGTGTCGGAGGCGGCGGCCGCGGATCTCCGCGCGGCCGCGGATTTGCCGTTCCTGCGTTTCGAGGAACTCACTAGGCGTTGTGCTCGCCCCACGTGGCACTTCGATCCGCGGATGAGCGTTTTTCATGGCGCGACCGTTGAAAAGATCGCTGCAGAGCATTTCCGCACGCTGCGCTCCCGCCTCTATCAGATTGCAGGTATTCAGCCGCTGCGCCGGGTCCTGGTAACGAGCAGCGTGGCCGGGGAAGGAAAGACATTTGTGGCTGCGAATCTTGCGCAGTCCATTGTGCGGCAGCCTGAACGGCGAGTACTGCTGATCGATGCTGATTTGCGGGTACCCACTCTGCATCAGGCGTTAGGTGCGCCCAGCACTCCGGGATTAACCGAATTTCTCCGCGGCGAAGCGGATGAATACGCGGTGATCCAGAAAGGCACGGAGGGGAATCTCTGCTTCATTCCCGGTGGCAGCCTGGTGTCCAACCCCAGTGAATTGCTTCTGAGCGATCGCATGGCGCAACTGCTGGACCTGGTAACCCCTGTTTTTGACTGGATCATTCTCGATTCGCCGCCGACATTGCCCGTACACGATGCCAGCATGCTGGCTGATCGTTGCGATGGCGTGCTGTTTGTGGTGGGCGCGGGGAGCACGGATTACGAGGTAGCGGAAAAGGCCATCGCGGAATTTCGCGAAAAGAACCTGCTGGGCGCGATCCTCAACCGCACCTCCGATAGAGATTCCTACGGCGGGTATTACGGCTATAGGCGAAGAGAGAACAAATAGCCCGATTCCCGGTCTGGATTGCAGCGCGAAGAACTGTCCTGACTTAAGCTCTGGAACTATCCTCCAAGCGGCATGCCGGGGATGCAGGAGTGGGTGTGCGCCAGGCGCGCGCGGCTGTCTCTCCCATATCTAATACAACTCTCTGAAAATAAAAGCCTTGTTCTAAATTTAAGCTGACGGAATTTCCGCCGTTTTCCTCCTGGGTTTCTCTCCGCGCTGCAGTAGCCACAGCACCGGAACAAGAAGGAGCAGGCCCAGCAGGAAAAACACGACGCCGCCTTCGCGGTGCAGATTGCCATAGAGGAATCCCGGATTCACGTAGTTGGCGAGAAGGGTCAGAGTCACGATTCGAACGCCATTTTTCACGATCATCACGAAGACACCGCAGAGGACAAAAACGAGCTGCTTCCAGAAGGGGCGAAGAAGGAAATGGCCCACGAGCACCGCCAGGATGAGAAGAGCCATGCTCGAGCGGATACCGCTGCACTCGCTGGCTACCTCGATGTTCACCCGCGAAAGATGAAAGACAAATCCCTCGCGCAGGACGGGCACGCCCGTCAGGTCAAAGAGGGTCCCCGCAATCTCGGCCGATCCTTTCTGCAGGAAAAAAACGGTTCGTGCGAGCAAGGCATCCGGCAAGGGCACGGATAGAAACAGAAAGAGCATCGCAAAGCGGTTAGCTTGGAGCGCTTCTCTTCCGAAGACGAGCGCAAATCCCGCGATCCAGAAGAAGACGAGCGCGACGGCATAACTCGCCAGGGAGTTGCCCAGACTCCATTGCGCAGCGGAGTGCAGCGTCCAGCTATAGACGGTGGCGGCCACAGCGAAGAGACCCGCCGTAACTCCCCAATCGCAGGACTTCCGCTCCAAGATCTGGCGGCGCTTCTGAAAGATCAGCCATGCGCTGATGAAGGGAATCAGCAGGATGTGCGAGGCGTTGTCGTTGGCGAGCGCATGACGGACGAGCAGCATGCCAGGCCGCCAAAAAATCGCAAGCGACAGGACTACCCACAAACCGTAAAACAGCCAGCGCTGGTTGCTTCCTTGTGGTGTATCCGTCAATTCCACATTACCCCTGCCCGGCGAGGTCTTGCCAGCGTAGCGCGGGTGGACGGCGGCACGCTGCCGCCGCTACCGGAGTGTACCAAAGAAAGGAGTGTAACGAGGGCCGGACCAAACAAGGACTGCAAGCGTTGTGCTGGAAATTCCTAGAGGGGCGCGAATCCGAGATGCAGAATCAAGGAGCCTGTTGCACTGGGAGACTCAAGGGTTGGGGATGATGGCGGAGGTCGCGTTCGAGGGCGCACTCTCTTGCCCGGCACCGTTCACAGCGGTGACGTAGTAGGTGTAGCTATTCCCGGAGACCACCGTCGAATCTGTATAGGAGAGGCCGGCCAGAAGGGACGCTGTGAGACGCGTAAAAGGGCCGTTCAAGGAACCACCACGATAGACATAGTAACCATTGACTGTGCTTGCACTGGCGTTCCAGCTGAGCTTGACCGAATGCGACGTGGCGGAAGCTGTGATACCAGCACCCGTGAGAGCCATGCTCAAAGAGGGCGAAATGCTGGAGCTAGCCAGCGTCAGGGTACCCTTCAGGGTGCCTACGACTGGCGGTTGAAACGTAACCTGAAACGTGATCTGTTGCTGTGGCGCCAGCTTAAGGCCCGGCGTGAGGCCCGCATAACCGAACCCCGTACCAGTCACGGAGATACCGCTTACCGTGACATCGATGTTGCCGGTGTTGGACAGTGTGACGTTTTGCAAAGTCGAGTTTTGGACGACTTCGTTTCCGAAATTCAGCGAGGATGGACTTAGTTGCAGATGAGCCGAGGCTTGCTGTGCGCTTCCCTGCAAGGGAACTGTTTCCGGAGAGGGTAGGTCGGCACTGCTGATCGTGAGCGTAGCGGATACTCCTCCCGGGGTCTGCGGAGCAAACGCCACGGTGATATTCAGGGCAGCGCCCGCTGCCAGGGAAGCCGGCAATGCCGGCGCAGAGACAGTGAAGCTGGCGTTGGAAACCTGTATTTGACTAATTGTAATCGTGGTTTTACCCGCATTGGCGATCTGAAGGGTCTGCGTGTTGCGCTGCCCGACGACGACATTCGCGAAATTCACGGTCCCGGGAGTGATCACCAACTGCGGCACCAGTCCGGACTGCGAAGCCATTCCACTACAACCCGAAAGGGCGACTGCGATAATCACGGCGGAGGCAGCAACACAGAAGACCGTCCACGGTCGGAAGTGACCGGGAAATCTCTCCCCCAGGTTTGCACGCCCCTCAGCACGCATACATCGTACGGTACGCGCTGACTCCCGAATGAGACAACCTGTCCGCCGTACAGTTGTGGGACAGTCTGTTAACTGTACTTTCGGGCAGGAAAAATAGCGTCTTCAGATGGCTTGTGCGCTCCCGAAAAGCATACTGATTGGGTGAGATTCTAGATCAGATACATGATGGATTTTCAATCTGCAAAAATGACAAAATAGGCTATTTTTCTCCTCTTTACGAGGCCGGGAATTGTCAATAAACTCTTATAATTCTGTTATTTACGACAAATTCTTTGCGACAAAAGCAAAAGAATTGCCTCTCCCCAGGAATCTGTTTACAACAATCGGGCAGGTGTTTTCTCTAGTTTCCGGATATGTCTAAAAGTCGAGGCTAGCAGCCATTTTCTTAGTTGACCATTGTTGCTGTAATGCAATGTAAATAAAAGACTTAACCATGGACATGAAAATTGTTCAAAATTGGGACGAGTCTTTGGTTCTGGCAGATGAATTGCCCCGTTCTATCTGCAACAGGCTGTCGACTGGGACTTTTATGGCGGTAGCCTATCAAGAGCAATTAGGTCCATTGCAGTGCATTCCTGGAGAGGCCCCTTGAACGGACTCGCAGTGCACCCAGAACCAAAAGTAGTGAGGTTTCCTTGGTTTGCCTTGCAAGTGCGCTCGCGGAAGGAAGACTGGGTCGCCTCCCAGCTGGCAGGGCAAGGCTTCGAGTGTTTTCTCCCGAAATACAAGACAATTCGGCGGTGGTCCGATCGTATGAAGGAGCTGGAGCAGCCACTCTTCCCGGGCTACCTGTTTTGCCGGTTCGATTATCAGAATCGCCGGCCCCTCGTGATGACACCTGGCGTGATGCAAGTCATCGGCGTTGGTCGCACCCCAATACCGATCGAAGAGCGGGAAATAGAGGCGATTCAGCTGGCCGTTTCTTCCGGTTTGCCAAGCCAGCCCTGGCCGTACCTCGAAGTCGGTGAACGAGTGCGGGTCAATTACGGGAACCTCGATGGCCTGGAAGGTATCCTGGTCAACTTTAAGGGCAATCATCGGGTCGTTCTTTCGGTAACCCTGCTTCAGCGTTCGGTTGCCATGGAAGTCGATCTCAGCTGGATTACTGCGGTGCAAGAACAGCGGAGTGCGCAGGCAGCAAGACATGCAGTGCGCCCGGCGGTCAGTGTCCCCGTCGCGGGCTGAGATTCAAGTGCAACGTATTGATATCGAGAGATAAAGACCATGAGCCCACTGAACACCGATCTACGAAAAGAAGAGCGACGGGAGAAACGGAGAATCACCACGCACGTGCCAGTCCGGAACGCACGTCGTGTGCCGGCGCGGGTGTTGCTGGCGGAGGAGCCGTTTGTCTCTATGCTCTACCTCGAACGGCGGCGCGCAGAACGGGCCCCAAAACGCTTCGTCCTGATGTTGATGGACGTGAAGCAGGTTCTTGCAGATCATCAGAAAAAATCCACGATCGCCAACATCAGCGCCGCGTTGATGGAATCGATTCGCGAAACCGATATCATCGGCTGGTACCTTGAAGATCATCTGATTGGCGTAATTGGGACGGAGATAGGAGAAACCACTCCGAAGATGGTCCAGACACGGATGCTGGACAAAGTACGCCAGGCATTGCACAAGTCACTAGGCGCGGACAAGACCCGGCTGATCCCCTTCTCCTTCCACTTTTTTCCGGAGGAAAACGACGAAAACAATACGGATCATTCCGCCAACATCACACTGTATCCGGATCTTTCCCGGCAGGATGCATCGAGAAAATTTGCGTTGAGCGTCAAGCGCGTCATGGACGTCGCCGGCAGTGCGGCCGCTCTTGTGATCCTGTCCCCCATCTATGCAGCGATTGCCCTGGCGATCAAGATGAATTCAAAGGGGCCTGTGCTTTTCCGGCAGGAGAGACTCGGGCAGTACGGCAAGCCATTCACGGTTTTGAAGTTCCGTTCGATGCGCACCGACTGTGACCCCCGAATTCACCAGGAGTACGTGAATCAATTCATCGCGGGGCAGGTGGAGGGAAAAGCGAGCGATGGCAGCGCGCCAGTATTCAAGATTCAAAAAGATCCGCGCGTGACACCCATTGGGCGCTTCCTGCGCAAGACCAGCCTGGACGAATTGCCGCAGTTCTGGAATGTGCTGCGCGGGGACATGTCCCTGGTGGGGCCGCGCCCCCCGATCGCCTACGAATTCAAGGTTTACGACGTGTGGCATCGCCGCCGCGTCTTGGAGATCAAGCCGGGAATCACTGGCCTCTGGCAGGTGCATGGCCGGAGCAGGACGCGTTTTGACGACATGGTGCGGCTGGATCTGAAGTATGCGCGCGTATGGTCCATCTGGCTGGACCTCAAGATTCTCGTGCAAACGCCGGCTGCGGTATTCAACGGTGAAGGCGCTCATTAGAAACTGAAAAAGTTCCTCAGCGGGCCTGTCCGAGAAGCGTAACGCGCTCGCTCCACACCCGGACGCGCAGGTGCAGTTCCGATACATGCGATGCATCTCCACGAGCCATAGCTTTGAACGTCCCTACAGTATCTCGCTGAAAGGCGGCGCAGTGTCCCCCTGCGCCAGTTGAATTGCGAGTCACGCAAACCGCGTGCTGTTCTAAGGAGCACCATGATCCGAGTTGGCATAATCGGTTACGGGTATTGGGGTCCGAACATCGTCAGGAATTTTCATGCCCATGATTCCTCCGAAGTCGTGATGGTCTGCGACAAAAGCACAAAATGCCGGGAACGGCTGGAGAAGACCTATCCTTTGATACCGTTCACAACGGACGAGAACGAAATTCTGAAATCACGGAATGTCGACGTGGTCGCCGTGGTGACGCCCGTCTGGACGCACTTCGAACTGGCCAAAAAGGCCCTGGAGAACGGCAAGCATGTCTTTGTCGAGAAGCCTTTCACCAGCAGTGTGGCCCAGGCAGAAGAACTGATCGAGCTTGCGGACCGCAAGAATCTGAAGATCATGGTGGATCACACCTTTCTGTTTACGGGCGCAGTCAAGAAGATCCGGCAGCTGGTGGACGAGAAAGCGCTCGGAGATCTCTATTACTATGACTCGCTGCGTGTGAACTTGGGCCTGTTTCAACATGACGTGAACGTCATTTGGGATCTTGCGCCGCATGACCTCTCCATCATGGACTACGTGATTCGCGAGAAGCCCGAAGCCGTGGTCGCTACCGGGGAGAAGCATTTGAACGGCGTGGAGGACGTGGCGTTCATCACGGTCTACTTCCCGAAGCGCATCATCGCGCACGTGAACGTCAACTGGCTCTCCCCCGTAAAGGTCCGCACCACGCTGATCGGCGGAGAAAAGAAAATGCTCGTGTGGAACGATCTCGAGGCCGACGAAAAAATCAAGCTTTACGACAAGGGCGTAAGTATGTCCACGAACCCGAGTAACCTGCACCAACTCCTGGTGAGCTACCGTTCCGGAGATATGTGGGCGCCGCAAGTGGAGCAGATTGAAGCGCTGCGTGCGGAAACTGCGTACTTCCTGGAATGCATCGAGAAGAGCAAGACACCGTTCAACGACGGGGCAGCCGGACTGCGCGTCGTGCGAATTCTGGAAGCCGCGGACAAGTCGGTGCGCAAGCGCGGCGAGGCGGTGTCCCTGTGAATGAATTCGTCTGCATTGCTCCCGACGTCAAGCTCGGCAAGGGCGTCAAGCTGTCCAAGTTTATTAATCTGTACGGGTGCGAAATCGGCGACGATACAAAGATTGGGGCCTTTGTCGAGGTCCAGAAGAACGCGCGCGTCGGCCGCCGCTGCAAGATCTCCAGCCACACCTTCATCTGCGAGGGAGTGGACATTGAAGACAACGTGTTCATCGGCCACAGCGTGGTGTTCATCAATGACTCCTATCCCCGTGCCACCACGGCCGACGGCGGGCTTCAGACGGAAGCCGACTGGAAGGTCGAGAAGACAGTCGTGAAGAAGGGGGCATCGATCGGCTCCGGCTCGACCATCCTGAGCAACGTGACCATCGGGGAAAACGCGATCGTCGGAGCGGGCAGCGTAGTAACGAAAGACGTTCCGGCCAACGCGATTGTCGTCGGCAATCCGGCAAAGTTTCGGCGGTTTATTTCTGAAGAGAAGAGAGCAGCGCAATGACGAGCACAGCGAAAATCCCATTCCTCGATCTCATTACTCCCCATCAAGAGCTGCATGCGGAACTCCTCGGGGTTGTCGAGAAGGTGCTGAGCACGGCCGGCTTCATTGGCGGTCCGATGCTCGACGCATTTGAACGCGAGTTTGCGCTCTTTTGCGGCGCGAAACATTGCGTCGGCGTGAACAGCGGTACGGATGCGTTGCGTTTTGCCTTCCTGGCGGCGGGCATTGAGCCCGGCGGCATCATTGTCACCGTGCCGCATACGTTCATCGCCACGACCGAGGCGATTTCGCAAGCCGGCGCGCACGTCGCCTTCGTGGATATCAGCGAGTCCACCTACACGATGGATCCGGAAAGACTGCGCGAATATCTGGAGACGCAGTGCGAATTTGACAGCAAGCGCGGAAAGTTGAACGAGCGGGCGTCGAAACGTCCGGTTTCTGCGATTGTTCCGGTGCACCTCTACGGACAGACCGCCGACATGGATCCGATCCTGGAGCTGGCGGCGCGCTACAACCTCATCGTGGTCGAGGATGCCTGTCAGGCGCACGGTGCGGAGTATTTTTCGAAACGCGATAACGTCTGGAAGAAAGCCGGTTCGATGGGACAGGCCGCGGCGTTCAGTTTTTATCCAGGCAAGAACCTCGGGGCCTGTGGCGAAGCGGGCGCAACCATAACCAACGACGAAGCCATGGCGCAGCGCATGAAGATGATCCGCGACCACGGTCAGGCCAAAAAGTACTACCACGACGTGGAGGGCTATAACGGGCGTCTCGATGCGCTGCAGGCCGGGATCCTGTCGGTGAAATTGCGCCACCTGACAAAGTGGAATGAAGCGCGCCGTGACCTGGCGCACCGTTATCACGAGCTCTTCGCGGAAGCCAAAGGCGCGGTCGTTGTGCCGCGCGAAGCGCCGTGGACCAAGGGGATTTATCACCTCTACGTCGTGCGCGTGCAGGATCGCGAAGCGCTGCAGGCCCATCTTGCCGCTGCCGGGATCGGCACCGGCATCCACTATCCGATCCCGCTGCACCTGCAAAAGGCGTATCAGCACCTCGGCTACAAGAAGGGCGACTTCCCCGTGACCGAGCGTGTTGCGGCGGAGATTGTTTCGCTCCCCATGTTCCCGCAGCTCACGGCCGACCAGCAGAGGGAAGTCGCCGGCAAGGTGACCGAATTCGTTACGTCGAAGGTCGGCGCCTCCCACTAAGCTTGCAGAGCGCATGCAAGGGTTTCGGGTCTGTCTCGATATCCGTCGCGGACGATGCCCTCGGCCCGCCCGCCTAGCGCGCTCACGGGGCCGCATCACGCGGTCTGAATCGGCCAACCGCCGCAACATTTCAGGTTGAAACGTATATGCCTCGCTTAGATCGCTTGGCCACACTTTATCTCTGTCATCCGTTCATGCGACTCTTTGGACGGAATGCGGGGAGGTGCGTGCCGATTTTGATGTATCACAGCATCTCGGACAACCTTTTCGCCAAATCCCATCCGTACTATCAAATCAATACGTCGCCGAAGGTCTTTGCGCGCCAAATGAGATGGTTGAAACAGGCTGGCTATCGCACGATGGATCTGACGGAAATGCTTACCGCATTGGAAGCAGGCAAAGATCTTTCCCGGACTGTGGTTATCACGTTTGACGATGGCTACCGGGATTTCTATACAGACGGTCTTCCCGTGATGAAGCAGTGCGGTTTTACCGCAACGATTTTCCTGGCAACAGACCGGATCCAAAACACTTCGGCCCGAATAGAGGGCGCGGATTATCTGACGTGGCGCGATGTCCGAGAATTGCATGCCGAGGGCGTCCGGTTCGGCTCGCACACGGTGACTCATCCAGACCTGCGCTCGCTCGGCCCGGAGCAGATTGATTACGAACTGGGCTATTCGAAAGAAACGATCGAACAGAAACTTGGCACCCCTGTGGATTCCTTCTCCTATCCGTCTGCTTTTCCGGAAGAAGATCGTGACTTTACACGTTTTCTGTTTGATGCCCTGGAAAACCAGGGTTTCGAGAGCGGCGTATCAACGATCATCGGCCGCACCAGCCTCGGCAACAACCGTTTCTTTTTGCCACGCCTCCCGGTGAACTCCTGGGACGATCCGCGACTGCTCCGGGCGAAACTGGAAGGCGGTTATGACTGGCTGCATCTGCCGCAGTGGTTTGCCAAGGTCGTGTACCATAATGTTTCACTGATGCAACGTTCGAGCTGGATTGAGTCGGAAGAGGCGAAATGAAGACGGGGCACGAATACTGTCGTATTGTTTGATGCCAATCCACAACGAGACCAACAAGCGTTCTTGCCTCTATACGTGAGTTGAAAGATCATGAAAAAGAAAAAACAAACACCATCACCTGATGCCGGCAAAGTCTGGATTGATCTGGAGAATTCGCCTCACGTACCGTTTTTTGCGCCCATCATCGACGAATTGGAGAAGCGCGGCTACTCGGTTTTAGTGACTGGGCGCGACTGTTTCCAGGTTGCTGATTTGACTAAGCTTTTTAACATCGATTGCAAACTCGTGGGACATCACAGCGGCAAGAACAAGATCGCCAAGTTGCTGGGGCTCTGCCAGCGATCCCTCCAACTAGATCTGGCTGTGCTGGGGAAAAAGCCCAGGCTGGCTTTGTCTCACGGTTCCCGGTCCCACTTGCTTGCTTCTGCGATCCTGGGTATCCCCCACTTGATGCTATTTGACTACGAGCACGCCAAGCCGATGCCCTTGGTACAGCCAGATTGGGCAATGGTTCCCGAAGTGATCTCGACCGAGGCCGTACCATTTAATGCAGACCGTGTTCTCAAATACCCTGGGATCAAAGAGGACGTCTATGTTCCCCGATTCAAACCCGATCCGAGTCTTCGAGCCCACTTGGAAATCAAGGCTGAAGATTTGCTGGTCACCATCCGGCCGCCCGCCAATGAGGCTCATTACCACAACCCGCAGAGCGACGAACTCTATCATGCCGTGATCGACTTTCTGGGGGCGAAACCCAATACCAAAGTTGTGCTTCTGCCTCGAAATGACAAGCAGGCGGTTGCAGCGCGAAATAGGTGGCCCGGGCTGTTCGCTGCCGGGAAGGTCCAAATCCCGAATGAGGTTTTGGATGGCTTGAATCTGATCTGGCATTCGGATCTTGTGATCAGCGGCGGCGGGACGATGAATCGCGAGGCGGCTGCCCTGGGAGTCCCGGTCTATAGCATTTTTCGCGGTAAGACAGGAGCCGTGGATCGCTACCTCTCCGAGAACGGCCGTATGGTCCTTCTCGAAAGCGTGGAGGATGTGCGGACCAAAATTGTCTTGGCTCGCCGGTCCCTTCCCAAATCCAAGACGGCAAGTTCCGAGACATTGGAATTCATCGTGAACACTGTGGTTTCGCTCATGGAGTCGCCGCACCGGCGTCCATCGCCCAGAATTCAATAACGAGCATCGGGATCCCCGGCTGCGGCAAGATAGTAGAGGCCATCGAGCGTCGCGGGGATCGCTCCCAACCATTGCGCCCGTTAGACACCGCGGTTACTCATGCCCCCATGGCTTTCTTGGTTGGAAAGAAGAGCAAAAGTCAGTGTAGGCAATTTAGTTCTGGGAAGAGCTGAAAACATGCTACATCATATGCTAGCAGTGTTTGAGGACCACCCAGCGCCCTCTGAACCGAATTCCGATATGGAGTTTTCCGTGAGAGGATCAGAAGGCCACGTAAATCCAGGGACTCAAAAAAAGATCTGGATTGATCTGGATAACTCTCCTCACGTTCCTTTTTTTATTCCCATCATTGAGGAGCTTCAGAAGCGGGGTCACCAAATCCTGCTTACGGCTCGAGATTCTTATCAAGTTTGCGAGCTTCTGGAGTTTCATCATCTCGCCTGCAAAGTCATTGGGGGTCACTGGGGCAAGAACCGGGCTTTGAAAGCGCTGGGAACCTTATTGCGCGCCGCGCTGCTCATGCCCTTGGCGATCAAAGCGAAGCCGGACCTGGCCATCTCGCTCGTGTCGCGGGGCCAGCTTTTGACATGCAGCGCCCTGGCTATCCCAACGATTGTGCTGTTTGATTATGAGTTCGTAATGAAGATGCAGTTTTTGCATCCGGATTGGATCTTTGTACCGGAAGTGATACCGGAATCGGGGGCTGGTACACCCAAAAGAGAAATCTTGCGCTACCCGGGGCTAAAAGAAGATGTATATGTGCCGAAGTTCAAGCCGGATTCGACCATAAAAAAGCAGCTCGGAATCAACGAGACAGACTTGCTCGTTACAGTGCGCCCTCCAGCCACGGAAGCTCATTATCACAATCCAGAAAGCGAGAAGCTGATGAGTGCGGCGCTCGATTTTCTCACTCAGCTGCCCGATGTTCGCGTGGTCTTACTCCCTCGTAACGACAGGCAGGCCATAGCATTGCGGAAAGACTGGGGCGATTGGATTGCGAAGGGCAAGATTGTCATTCCGGCGCGTGTAATGGACGGATTGAACCTGATCTGGTTTTCCGATCTGGTGATTAGCGGGGGCGGGACGATGAATCGCGAAGCGGCGGCCCTGGGCGTCCCGGTCTACAGCATCTTTCGCGGCAAAATCGGAGCCGTGGACCGGTACCTTGCCGAAAAAGGCCGTCTCGTGCTTCTGGAGCGAGTTGCGGATATCCATACCAAAATTGTCCTCGAACGGAGGGAGCAGGCTCGTTGTGATTTTTCGACAGACAGCATCGCTCTTCGCTGTATATCGGAAGCAATTATCTCGATCGCGGAGCACCAGTGCCTACCAGCGCAACGCCAAAAGTGAGTTCTTCTCAAAAACAAAATCGCTCTAAACTTCCGGGAGCCATGAATCCCGACGTCTGCGAACTGAATCGCATGGCTTTGCGGGGACTCGTCCCCATGTTCGTTGCGGAGAAGCAACTCTTTTGCCACCGCTTGATCCGCACGAGCCTGGGAATGGTGTGCGAGGGACTTTCTCCGCGATACACGATCATGACTCTTCTGGGACTCCGCGAGCTCGAGCGCACAGGTGCACGTTCTCCTTTTGACGTGCATGCGCTCTATGCATCGTTCATCCGAGACACAACGTGGGTTCATGGTGCTGGCGATTTAGGTTTGTTAATTTGGTTGACCGCGGCATGCGCTCCTGATCAGGTCGACGGTCTTTTCCGCCATTTCGACTTGGCGACGGCGCTCGATCGTTATGGGGACGCCCGCGAAGCGAGGACGATGGAATTGGCTTGGTTCCTGGCAGGACTGTCTCATGCGGGGCTGGCATGCCCGGAAAAACTTCCAGGTCTCCGGGATTTGGCACTCGAAGCATTTCGCCGGCTGGAAAAGAACAAAGGCAAGAGCGGTCTTTTCGGCCACCAAAGCACGACAAAGTCGGTGGCAGGATTCCTCCGAGGACATATTGGCAGCTTCGCCGATCAAATCTATCCCATCTATGCGATGTCGAAATTTGCGGTCGCGTTTCATCTGGAGGCTCCGTCGAGTTCAGCCCTTGACTGCGCAGCAGCCATTTGTGGCGCACAGGGTGAGTTGGGTCAATGGTGGTGGCTGTATGACTCTCAAACGGGCCGGGTATCGAGCCGGTTTCCTGTCTATTCTGTTCATCAGCAGGGCATGGCACCAATGGGCCTGATCGCTGTCGAAGAAGCTACGGGTCGCAGCTTTCAAGAACCGATTTACAAGGGTCTGCGCTGGATCACCGGGGCGAATGAGCTCGGAGAGGACATGAGAGACACGTCGCAGAACTTGATCTGGAGATGCATCTATCCACGGCGAAAATACAGTAAGTATCTGAATGTTGTTCGGAGCCTTGTTCGAACGCCGAGTGACAGATCGTCAGAAGGAGAGCTCAGGATTCTGTATGAGGACCGGCCCTATGAATTGGGCTGGTTGCTCTATGCCTTCGGAAGGTTTGGAGTAGCAGGAAATTGAGTCTGAAACAGAAGCTATTTGGTCGCTCCGTCAAGTGGGACGCACGTTCGAAGTGACAGACGGGTTCCGTGAGCAAGTTTGGAAAGCAAGCCACAATCACAGGGTTTTTCGGAAGCCGGTAAACACCTCCATGCAAATTAAAATTGTCACGGTTGTTGGCGCTCGGCCCAATTTCATGAAAGCCGCACCGGTCCTTCAAGCCATCCACGAGCGCAACGAGAAAAAAGGTGCGCGGGGACTAAAGATTCAGCATCTGCTTGTGCACACGGGGCAGCATTACGACGCACTGATGTCCGACCGGTTCTTCTCCGACCTGAACCTGCCCAAGCCGGACGTGTACCTTGGCGTTGGTTCCGGTTCGCAGGGATCACAAACAGCTGAGATTCTGAGGAAATTCGAGGACGTAGCAGCCCAGGAATGGCCAGACGTCGTGGTTGTCGTGGGTGACGTCAACTCAACGGTCGCCTGTGCCCTGGCGACCGCGAAGCTTCCAGTAAGCGCAAACAGACGCAGGCCCTTGATCGCCCACATCGAAGCGGGCCTCCGCTCCTTCGATCGCATGATGCCGGAAGAAATCAATCGAATTGTGACGGATCACCTCTCCGATCTCCTTTTTGTAACGGAAAAGAGTGGATTGGTGAACCTGCGGCGGGAAGGAATCCCCAACAAGAAAATATTCTTTGTCGGCAACACAATGATCGACTCGCTTCTGGCGTTCCAAGAGCGCGCCGATGAGTCCCCCATTCTTGATTCATTCGGGTTGCGCGCGGGAACCAGCCGGAACGGCAGTCGCGGGGCGATCCAACCTTATGCCCTGCTCACCCTGCACCGCCCCTCGAACGTTGACGAAAAGGCAGCGTTCCTGAAAATCTTAAAAGGCCTTGAATATCTGTCATCCCAGTTGCCGATTATTTTTCCAGTCCATCCGCGGACCCGGAAACGCATCGAGGAATTTGGCCTTCAGCAATATTTCGAGATTTCGGAAGCCGCCGGTCTTTCACCCATAACCGCGCCGGTTGCGCCAACGGGTGCCAAGGGGATTCATCTGGCCGATCCTCTCGGATACATCGATTTCCTTTGCGTGATGAAGCACGCCCGCCTGGTCCTCACCGATTCAGGAGGAATCCAGGAAGAAACAACCTGTCTGGGTGTTCCGTGCGTCACCATCCGCGAGAATACGGAGCGCCCCGTGACCGTAGAACGAGGAACAAACGTTGTCGCGGGAACGTCGATTCAAGGAATCCGAAGAGCAATCCGGCAGCAGATTGGCCGCAAGATCCAGCCTCGGGTCCCGGAGAAGTGGGATGGCAAGACAGCCCAGCGCATTGTGGAAATCCTGGCTCGTGTCGCCAGTAGGCGCCATTCCGGCGCTGCAATCGAAGAACAACACGCAGTTGTGGGTGAGGTTCGGACTTGACAAGTAAAGCGCTTACTCGGGTTCGGACAAACAAAAGGCGAAAGCCCTCGTGGAAGATTCAGAGCGTTCGTCGTTTCTGGTTTTCCCACCGGCAGGGGTCGAATTCGTTCCGCGAGGACCTGAGCAGGACAGGGTGGCTATCCTGTACTCATTCTGGTCTGGTTGCCAGTTGTCCGGCTTTCGCAAGGGCTGTTACGGTGCCCATGGGGCAGACCAATGGGAGGAACAGGCAGGCTCGCTGTCCTCAATCTGTTCTCACGACCAGTGGCGACCCAGCCGCCCGATGGAATAGCATTCGGATTGGCGGTAATCGAGGCGGGGGAGACACAAATGCGGAATCTAGGTTTCATCGCGGTTTTCCTGGGCTTTTTCCTTTGCGCTGGCAGTGCCTCGGCGACAACGTATTACGTGGACTACGCGAGCGGAGCGGATACCAACAACGGGACCGCGAAGAGCACGCCGTGGAAGCGTGCCCCAGGAATGGTGGGCTGTGCGAATACTTGCTCCTCTACGACCATCGTGGCGGGGGATCATATCGTCCTAAAGGGCGGTGTGGTCTGGCCCAACGCCGTTATGACCTGGGCATTCGGTAAAAGCGGCTCTGCCGGGAACTACATCGTCATCGGCGGAACGGACCAGACTTGGTATGACGCTACAGCATGTTCGGCCAAGGGCTATCCCGGATGGTGCCGCCCGGTCTTGGACGCGGGGGGATTAACAGCTGGAACCAACAACTGGATGGTAAGCGCCCCCCAGTATACCGACTGGGAAAGCATTGAGTTCGCTCGCTTTGCCAACAATGCCGCTGACGGTGCCTATGGCCACAATGGAATGTTTTATATAGGCGGAACGCCGAATGTGACCATGAATGACTTGTATTTCCACAACTGGATTCACGCTGCCGGGCAGGATGGTGGCTGGGCCATCATGGCAGATTCGCACTACCCGTCAGGAAATGCTGGTTCCATTCTATCCAATTCCGTCTTCGACAATTCCGATAGTGCCGATGCCGGCTATATGAATTGTGGACCTGGGAACAACCAGCAATGCTCAACGGGTTCGGGTATTTGGGGCAGCATTCCTGATGTTCACAACTCCGTTTTCCGCTGGCTATCGAACGGGATCATCGGTCAAACCGAACTTTACTACAACAATCTCGTTGAATACTTCTATTTTTCCCCGGACACGGGCACGCACTCGAACGGATTTGAAACGAACGGCAGTACATCGCTCATCTATAACAACCTGTTCCGGCATTATCCCAACTACAGCGGATTTCCGCTGGCGACCAATCCGTGCTGCGACAGCTCCAGACCAAACGGAATCACCTACGTTTTCAACAACGTGTTTTATGATATGTCGAACTCGAATAACATTTTTGTCACGTCCCACTCTGGGACACAGAGTACGACCACGAACTATCAAAAAGTTTTCAACAATACACTGGAGTGCGGGCCAGATAGTGGTAGTCCTGGCAACACTTGCGGGAATTGTGACAACTACTATGCTGGGTGCGATTGGCAAAACAATCATTGGATTACCAGTCTCGCCACTCCTATCGTGCAGAACGGTGCTCCATCGAATTGCCTTTGGAACCAGAGCGGATGCGGGAACATCGTCCAGACGAAGGCCCAGGCGAACGCGCAAGGCTACAACTCCGGGCAGACCTATGGGTTTTCTCCGACCAGTTCGGGGAATGCCACCGTTAATGCCGGGGCCAATCTCACGAGTGCCTGCTCTGCTACTTTCACCTACACGAACGGAACCGTGAACTTGGCCCCACTGTGCTCTGACACTGGCTATGCCTGCACCTACAGTAGCGTGACACACACGGTAAGCTGCCCGGCGAGGAAGACGAACACGAGACCTGCGGCCCCAACATTGTGGGATGTGGGAGCCTATTATATCAGTTCAATGGCAAGCGCTCCGGCGGCTCCAATAGGGCTCACAGCCTTAGTTCAATAGGCCCAGGCGTGATCCGGCTTGTGCCCAAAAGACCTTTCAAATCGTCATTCCAGTAGTTAGTCGCTCAACGCAAGCGTCGGGTCGATGGGGGAACTAGAGTCTCCCGTGGATGAGCACGACGCGGGTAAAGCAGAATCTCAAGCGTAAATCGATTGACCTGCTTGATCCCTGCATCACTGATTCGAGCGATCGATCCACTCCATTCATATAGTGTCCCGACTACCTTCTGGTTGCCAACGCATAGAGTGGCAGCCCACAGGAGAAGTGATGGAATCAGGTGTCCATGTCAGAATTCTGAGGACCCTGGCCGAGGTTGAAGACATCCGCCAAACTTGGGAATCCTGGCCAGGCAATCGGGATTCTGACATAGATTTCTATCTGACAGTTCTACGCTCCTGTCCAGAAACTGTGCGCCCTCACATCGTCATGATCGGCCGTGGGGGCCAGCCCGATGCCATGCTCGTCGGACGGATAGACGACAGGCAGATTGATTTCAGAGTCGGCTATCTCCATTTGAAGTCTAAGGCCCGCATCCTGTATTTTGTTTACGGCGCCTTGCGAGGAAATCCGACAGCCGAAAACAGCGAACTATTGGTCCGCGAGGTTTGCAAATCGTTGTCTCAGGGAGAGGCAGACGTCGCATACCTCAATTTCCTCCGGACAGACTCTCATGTTTACGGGTTCGGGAGAAAAATCCCTGGAATTTTGACCCGCGACTACGTCCCCGCTACCCAACTGCACTTCAGCAGGACCATCCCGAAGAGTGCAGATGAGTTCTATCAGAGCCTTTCGTCCAATGCCCGATGGCAAGCAAAAAGCAAGCAGAAAAAGCTTGTGAAAGCGTTTTCTGGTGCAGTAAACGTGCGCTGTTTTCGGGAGGTCGGAGAACTCGACAACCTGATTCAAGATGTAGAGCGGGTCGCGAAGAGTTCTTACCAGCGTGGTTTAGGAGTCGGGTTCGTTGACAGTCCGGAGATGCGAGAGCGGTTGCGACTGAAGGCCCACAAGGGGTGGCTCCGTGCTTATGTCCTTTATGTTGCACAACGCCCATGTGCATTCTGGATAGGAGATCTCAATGGGGAGACCTTCGGCAGCGATTATCTAGCCTACGATGCAGATCTCGCAAAGTACTCACCGGGAATGTATTTAATCCTGAAAGTAATCGAGAGCTTTTGCAGTGGCAATGAGGACCGAGTGACCGAGGTGGACTTTGCGACGGGGCATGCTCAGTACAAGGAAGTGCTGGGAAACCGGCGATGGACGGAATCTGCGGTTTATATATTCGCGCCATCCCTCAGGGGATTTAAATTGAACGCTTTCAAGTGCTTCACGGGCGGAATCGAGCAAGTGCTGAGGCGAACCCTGGATGAAACCGGCCTGCTGCAGATGATCAAAAAGAGGTGGCGTGACCGCCTGAGGCAGAAAACATCAGGCGAGGATTAAGTGTACTGCCTTCCTGCAGAGAAGGCTGTGCTTGATGGATCGTTGCATGTACGGAGCTAAGATAATGTCGACTACGATGCCAATCACGTTCGCGATCGCGGTGAATAACAGAGCGGTATTGGAGCGCAACTTCTTGGCATCCCCTTGCCTCCGCGGGACTCACCCTCATCAGATACTTATTCAAGAGGGCTTCAGCTCTGCCGCGAAGGCCTATAATGACGCGATTGACAGATCCCATAACGACCTCATCGTATTCTGTCATCAGGATATTATTTTCCCTGAGTACTGGCTATTACAACTGGGACGCGCGCTTGATTATTTGGAGTCGGAGGACCCCCCGTGGGGAGTGTTGGGATGCTACGGCGAAACGAGCGATTATAAAGGGAGAGGACACATCTACTCCTCCGGCCGAGGTGTATTGGGAATGCCTTTTGACCGTCCCGTTCCGATTCAGACTCTCGACGAAATCGTCTTGATCTTGAGAAAATCGTCAGGTTTGAGATTCGATGAACGCTTACCCCACTTTCATCTCTACGGCGCCGACATTTGTATGGCCGCGATGAAAAAAGGAATGAAGAATTATGCGATTTCCGCCTTTTGCATACATAACACTCATCAGTATCTAGTCCTTCCCAAGGAGTTCTACGAGTGCTACAGAAGCCTCAAGCGAAGCTGGAAGAAAAACCTGCCGATCCAGACTACCTGCATTAAAGTCACTAAATTTGATCTCCCGATGTACAAGAGAAGACTTCAAGAGGTTTATCTGCGATATATCCGTCGAAAGGAAGTCGGGGCAACCCGTGAAGATAACGTGCAGCGACTGCTGGAGGAATTTAGAACTTCGTCCAACTAGCTTGTGCGCTATCGCTTCTGCTTGATTTTTGGCATGAGCTTCGTTTGCGCTAATCTGAAGGTCCAGACCGCAAGTGAAAAGCCTTCCCCATTAATTAGTTTGTCCGTCCCACACGCAAGGACATTCCAGGAACGGACTTCTACAGTACGATAGAAGCTGCACGCAAACTCAGACATGATGATAAATCAAAGACAAGAAAATATGGTTACGCGGGTGTATGGGCGAATCAAGCAGTCCGCGTCTTCTGTTTTTCAGGGGGAAAATCTCAAAGCCAAGGTTTTTCGCGGCGGAGCATGGCTGGGGGGCGCAAGCTTCGCGGAGCAGATGGCCCGGTTTGCAAGGAACATGATCCTGACTCGGGTGCTGGCTCCCGAGGCCTTTGGAATGATGGCAATTGTTATGTCCGCAGGCTCCCTGATTGACACATTCACAGACATAGGAATCAAGGACGCGATCATCCAAAACCCCCGCGGAGGAGAAGACAGATATCTGAACGCGGGCTGGTGGATGGTCGTGGCACGCGGGATTGTTATTTATTCTCTGATTTTTTCGCTCGCGCCCTGGCTCGCGCGGTTCTATGGAAATCCAGAACTGGCTCCCCTGATCCGGGTCGCGCTGCTCAGCGTTCTGTTCTATAGCTTTATGAGCGCCGGGGCGTACCTCGGGCTCAAACAGATGAAGTTTGGGAAGTGGGCGACGCTTTATCACGGCGGCGGGATTTTCGGCGTCGTGACTACCGTCATTTTGAGCTTTTATATCCCGAATGTCTGGGCGCTGGTGATTGGGTACTGTGCGGAAGCCGCTGGCCGCTGCCTCCTGTCCTATTTACTCTGTCCGTACCTTCCGCGATTCAGGTGGAACAACGATGCTGGCCGGGACCTGTTTAAGTTTTCAAGGGGCCTGTTCGGCCTGTCCCTCTTGAATCTCATCTTTGCCCGCGCCGACATTTTCGTGCTGGCAAAATTGTACTCCGCTGCGGAGCTTGGGCTGTACTCGATGGCCGTCTACTTGATTCAGACTCCCATAGGTTTCCTCATGGGTTTACTCGGACAAACTCTCCTGCCAACGCTCTCCCAAATACAGGGAGACGAAGGCCGTGTAAATCGGATATTTCTTCAAGTAACGTCGCTCCTCGTGATGCTCGGGATGCCTGCCTTCGTTTTTGTGTTCTTTTGTGGGCGTTCCGTCCTCACCCTCATGTACGGACACCCCTATAGTGCGGCTGCGGCGCCATTGATCGCTGCTTCGGCGGTTGCTCTCTTCAATACATTAAATGGACAGATAACCAGCGTCTTCTATGCACGGGGACTTCCGCAGCTCCATCGGACCTGTGTCCTGATTATGGCGATCGCGATGATTGCGTTGATCTATCCATTCGCGAAATGGTTCGGGTTTGTAGGCGCCCAACTGGCATGTCTCGTATCAGTTCTTCTTGGCTTTCTATTTCAAATGGCTCGCTTGCGTGCGCTCACTCGATTTGACCTATCACAATTTGGGAAACCCCTTCTTCTTTCCGGTGTCATATCCGTCAGTGCAGTCGCAGTCTGTCTTTGTGCCCGGCCCTTCTCCATATTTGCCAGCCCCGTTCCAAACATTCTGATCGGGACCTTGGGTTGCCTTGTCGCCTATGGGCTCGGCGGTGCGCTCTTCTTTCGGAGTGAAAAGGGAACCGCGTAGGTTACTTCGTCGTCAATGCAAGAGAATTGCAAAGGCCGATTGGGAGGCCACTAGGCCTTGAAACTTCTTCGAGAGGGATTCAGTGCAAGCTGACAATTTGAAATTCGGTGGTGGCGCCAGCGAAACGGCGCTCAACCCCCTCGTGGCGGTCGCAATGGTCATCACGATCGCACTGATCTGCGTCCTGCGGCGGAAATACGTGATCGCACCGTTACTTGCAGCGGCCTTTCTGATCCCCATGGACCAGGTGATTGTGGTCGGTCCCTTCCATTTCATGATGCTCCGCGTGTTGATCCTGGCCGGTTGGATCCGTCTCATCTGGACAAAGCTCTCCTCAAAGACGGAGATCTTCAGCGGGGGCATGAATGGGATTGACAAGGCCATGATTCTCTCCACTCTCATCGGCGGCGCGGATATCGTTCTGCTGTGGGGGAGTTCAGGAGCCTTAATCAATCAATTGGGGAATCTTTACACGGTCTTCGGCATGTACTTCCTGTTGCGCTTTCTGATCCGGGACGAGGAAGACATCGAGCGTGCCATACGAGTGTTTGCCTACGTAGCAGCCGTGATTGCCGTCGTGATGATGACTGAACAAGCGACTGGCAGAAATCCGTATAGCTTCCTCGGCGGACCACGTGAAGCGGTGCGCCAGCAGTTGATGGAACGAGATGACCGCTTTCGCGCGATGGCCGCCTTCGCACACCCGATTCTGGCAGGGGCATTTGGAGCAATTCTATTGCCGATTTTCATCGGCTTGTGGTCCCGAGGCAGGAAATTTCGAATCAGTGCGTTGGTGGGAATTTTTGCCGCCACGATCATTACCATCGCCTCCGTTTCCAGCACCCCTGCGTTGACTTATCTGGCGGGCATCGGCGCTCTCTGTCTGTGGCCCTTGCGCAAGCGGATGCGCCTCCTGCGGTGGGGCATGGTTACAACGTTGGTGTCGCTTCACTTGGTGATGAAAGCCCCGGTTTGGGCCCTGATCGCCCGAGTGGATGTGATCGGAGGGTCTTCCGGATATCATCGGTATTTCCTTGTGGACCAGTTCATCCGGCACTTTTGGGACTGGTGGCTTCTGGGCGTGAAGAGCTACGCGGAGTGGGGCTGGGACTCGTGGGATCTTGCCAACCAATACGTGGCCGTCGGTGAAGGTTCGGGTCTCATACCGTTCATCTTTTTTCTTGCCGTCATCGTGTACGGTTTCAAGTATGTGGGCTTGGCAAGAAAGGCAGTGGAGGGAGACAAAAGGAAGGAATTTTTCTTTTGGGCGTTGGGTGCGGCTCTTTTTTCCAATGTGATCGCCTTCTTTGGAATCTCTTACTTCGACCAAACAGTGGTCGCCTGGTACGCTTTCTTGGCCATGATCTCCACGGCAACCGCTCCCTTTCTTGTGTCGTTTGCCCGACCCAAGGATGATGCTGCCATCCAATCTTCACCTGCCGGTTTATTTCACACCTTTCCTTCGATGTCGCGTTCTAGGGAGAGGGGATCACCTTACGGAGGCGAGAGGCGACTGAAGGCAATCGATACCGCTAAGGAGCGAATTGGATGAAGATCATGCTCATCTGCAACGAGTACCCCCCGCGGCCCCATGGCGGCATCGGCACTTTCGTTCAAACTCTCGCGAGGGGCTTACATCGGAGGGGACACGAAGTGACCGTGGTCGGTATGGGCCTCGAAAGCGAGGAGAGCACAGACGAAGGGATCCCGGTAATTATTCTCCGCAAATGCAAAATACGATATGTAGGGAATCTTATATCCCGTCTCCGCATGCGCAGGTGGATATTCTCGCGTGTGAAGGCTGGCCAGGTTGATGTAATCGAATCGCCCGACTACTCAGGAATGTTGCCTTTCGGAGTCAACGGATGTCCAGTTGTAGTACGCTTGCATCAAACGGGAACCGCCCTCCGCTTAGATCGAGGGCAGAAGAAAGCCCGCGGTATCGCCTTCTATGAACGACGAGCACTTATGGCAAATCCCAACTGGATTGGTGTGTCTCACTACATAGTGGACTTGACCCAGCGGGTTTTCGGCGTTTTTCCCGGACGATCCACAGTAATTTACAATCCAGTTTCCATGCCACCCTCCGATCTCCCCGAGGTGGCTGGGTTGCCTGCCAACTACGTGCTCTACGCCGCTCAGGTTTCGCGGAGAAAAGGGGCGCTAATGCTAGCGGAAGCCGCTCGCGAGTTTCTGAGTCGCCACCCAGGCTTGCATTTGGTGTACGCCGGAGGCGAAATTTCCGAAGGAAGAAACCGCCCCATTTCAGAGGACATCCGGGAAATCGTGGGGCCCGATCTGTCTAAGCGTATCCACTTTCTCGGTCATGTGGATCGCGGAGTCGTTCTGGCTTGCATGAAGCGGGCCAGAGTTTTTGCGTTTCCCAGCCGGCTTGAGGCTTTTGGGCTCGTAGTCTTGGAGGCGATGAGCTGTGGTCTCCCCGTTGTGTTTTCAAAGAACCCGCCTGGTCCTGAAGTCATCGAGGATGGCATAACCGGGCTGCTTGCCGATCCAAATTCTCCGAAGGACTTCAGCGAAAAAATCAGCCGGATACTCGACGACCCTGAGCTTGCGCGCCGCCTCGTCGAAAACGCCCGCAGGTCGCTTGCAGAACGTTTTTCCGTGGGAAAGTGCATTGAGGAAACAGAGCGGTTTTACGGGGAGTGTCTGGACGCGGTGAAAAGCCCCGCACAAACATCGGCACCGGAGCTGCAGTCCGCGAGGACAAGAATCCGTAACTGAGAGGCAGGCTAGAGCGAAAAGAGATGCGGGCCGCTCGCGAAAACAGCTCTATCCTAGGCAAGCGGAGCGCAATGACTGTAATGGATCCCTGAAGGCTATAGCTCCGAAGACGGACACGGGGGTCTCGATGAGAGGTACCGAACACCGAGAGCAACCGGATTGAAGATTTTTCAGAAGTCCAATTATCCCATGGACATAAAATACGTAGTCATCACACCGGTGCGGGATGAAGAAGCTCATCTGAGATACACGATGGAGAGTATGGTTGCGCAAACCGTCCGTCCTCGAGAATGGGTGCTCGTGAATGACGGTTCGCGGGACCAGACAGGGAATATCATTGATGAATATGCGCGGCGCTATCCGTGGATTCGCGCTGTACACCGAGGGAACCGCGGTCATCGAAAGGCGGGCGGCGGGGTGGTCGAGGCATTCAACGACGGATACCACAGTTTAACTTACCCAGATTGGGAATTCATCGTCAAGTTAGATGGGGATTTGTCCTTCGAGTCCGGTTATTTCGAAAAATGTATCGACTATTTTCAGCGGGAACCCCGGCTGGGCGTGGGGGGAGGGGCCATTTATCACATTTTTAACGGAAAACAAGTGCTGGAAGAGTGCCCCGCATTTCACGTTCGGGGTGCTACAAAAATCTACCGGAGGACCTGTTGGGAAGCCATTGGTGGGTATTGGCCAGCACCGGGATGGGACACGATCGATGAGATAAAGGCCAACATGCTTGGCTGGACTACAAGGAGCTTCCCGGATCTGCATCTTATTCATCATCGATACACTGGGTCGGCTGACGGCCGGTGGGGTGGAATGGTTAAGAATGGGAGATCGGACTACGTTTGTGGATACCATCCGCTGTATATGCTACTAAAATGCATTTATCGCCTTACTCGCAGGCCTTACGTCATCGGCTCCATTGCGTTGCTGTATGGGTTCGTTACGGGTTACCTGAAACGGATTCCACGGGTAAATGACGCGGAACTAATCAAATATCTTCGGCGTCAACAACTCGGTCGGCTTACCGGAAGAGAGACTATTTGGAGATGACGAGAGGCCTCTCCAAGCATCCCATGACCGGGTAAGTTTCTTGGAAAGAGTCATGGTCCGTATGTTCTCGCAGCCGCTCCTTTTCGGAGCTATCGCAAGGACAATTGACCATGCCGATTTGCATCCGATGATGTTCGGTGATTTGCCGCGCACGTGGAGAGGCTGGCCGGCTCGGGATTTATAA
The DNA here is from genome assembly GCA_020072785.1 of Terriglobia bacterium. Classification (NCBI taxonomy): domain Bacteria; kingdom Pseudomonadati; phylum Acidobacteriota; class Terriglobia; species Terriglobia bacterium. The sequence continues at coordinate 743,876 of JAIQGG010000001.1, forward strand.
GACTGGGATTAGTGGTTTTGAGCTCCCCCTGCGATGCGGACTTATTCGGGACGGGGCTTGGAGAGATCACCAAGGCTGTAGCACCCACTGAATCAGGGACGCAGAGCAGGCCATTCAAACCTCACATGGACCTTTCAATCATTTGCGTGAACTGGAACTCATTGGGCTACCTCCGAGAATGCATCGTCAGTATCTACGAATACACGCACGGGATCTCGTTTGAAGTCATCGTTGTCGATAATGCGTCATCAGAGGTGGGGGTGGAAACGCTCAAGGATTTCTTCCCGAATATCTCCATCGTACAGAGCAGCGAAAATCTTGGATTTTCACGCGCCAATAATCTTGGATTCGCTCATTCTTCCGGCCGATACGTGCTTTTTCTCAATCCCGACACGCAGCTAATCAGTCCGGCGATCAATATCCTGCTGGGATCTCTCCAATCGTTACCGGATGCGGGCGTCCTAGGAGCCAAGCTATTAAATAGCGATCTCACCATCCAGACGAGTTGCATCCAGAAATTTCCCGGGATTCTGAATCAGATCCTGGAGATCGAGTATCTGCGGCTGCGCTGGCCAGAATGTCCCTTGTGGGGAATTGCTCCGCTCTTCTCCAACGATGAGAAACCAATTCGTGTGGAAGTGATTTCTGGTGCGTGCATGATGTTGAAACGCGAAGTATTCGAGCAAGTGGGGATGTTTAGCGATGAATATTTCATGTACGCTGATGATTTGGATCTTTGCTACAAGGTCGAACGGGCCGGATGGACGAATTACTATGTGGGTGGGGCAGTGGTGATCCACCATGGAGGAAAGAGCACGAGTCAGCGCACGGCCAACCAGTGGGCGACAATCATGAAGTTCAAATCAATTATACAATTCTGTACAAAGACCCGGGGACGAGCGTACGGATTGCTCTATCGTGCCGCGATGGGTTGCGCTGCCTTAGGGCGCCTGACGATTCTCGGACTCATGTACCCTCTTGGCAGCATTGTGTGGAATAAGGAAACCCTCCAAGCGGCCTCGTCGAAGTGGAGTGCTGTACTGAAATGCGCCGTCGGATTGCAGGGTTGAGAGCCGGAGGACCGATCAAGATCTCTCGGCGCATGTGAGGTGTTTGTGTGCGGCTTCTGCGGAAAATTGATGTTTGATCGTGGAGCGACTGTATCGCCGATTTTGCTGAAGACGATGGCGGATACTATTCGTCATCGAGGACCGGATGACGAAGGATTCTATTCCTCCGGGCCGATTGGTTTGGGCTTTCGTCGGCTTTCCATTATTGACTTGCAGACGGGTCACCAGCCGATTCCGAATGAAGATGGCAGTGTGTGGATAGTCTTTAACGGCGAAATCTACAATTATCAGGAACTCAGAAATGACTTGTTGTCGAAGGGTCATGTTTTCAAGACGCGGACAGATACTGAGGTAATCGTCCACCTCTACGAGGAGCTGGGTGAAGACTGCGTAAAGAAACTCCGAGGCATGTTTGCGATCGCGATCTGGGACGACCGCCAGAAGACCCTCTTTCTCGCAAGAGACCGTGTCGGAATTAAACCTCTTTATTACTGGCTGGGAAAAGACTCTCTGGTCTTTGCTTCGGAGATCAAGGCCATCTTGGCCGATCCAGAAGTAAAAGCGGAAGTCCAGCCCGCTTTGATCGACAGATTTTTGACTTTCTATTATGTTCCCGGCGAAGAAACATTGTTTCGAAATGTTTACAAACTGGCGCCGGGATCCAGCATGGTGGTCCGAAAAGGCGAACCACGCGTCCGGCAGTATTGGGATCTGGACTTTCAGCCGGCCGCTCAGGCCCGCGACCTGCGCCAAGCGCAGAAGCAATTGCTGGATCTGCTTGATGAAACCGTGCAATTGCACATGATCAGCGATGTGCCCGTAGGATTTCTCTTGAGCGGTGGCGTGGACTCTACTGCGATGCTCAGTTTCGCCACTGGAAAGACGAACCGCCCGATCAGTTCTTACACCGTCGGTTTTGCGGATCCGGGAATCATCGATGAACGCCCTTATGCCCGGCTGGCCGCCAAGAAGTTCGGCACGAGACATCATGAGATTTCGATATCAAGTAAGGAATTTACGGAGTTTTTGCCAAACTATATCTGGCACATGGAAGAGCCCGTCTGCGAACCACCCGCCATCGCCCTGTATTATGTTTCTCGACTGGCCCGCAACGACGTCAAAGTGCTGATCTCGGGGGAGGGCGGCGATGAAGCGTTCGCCGGGTACAGCAATTACCGAAACCTCGTCTGGTTGGAGCGAATCAAGCGCGCGTTCGGTCCGTTGCGGGAGCCTGCAGGCAAATGTCTGTTGGCGGTAAATCATTTGGTCCAGTCCAAGACGGTCGCAAAATTTGCGCCCTTAATGTGCATTCCCCTGGACAGTTATTACTACAGCCGTACATCTTCGCCGTTCAATTTTTTCAATCGCCGTACCCGAGATCTTTATTCAGCAGAGTTTGCCCATCAAGTGACAAAGGAGTGGTCTGTGGGTGCCGTTCGGAAGTATCTCGGACCCGAGGTGCCCCGAGGGACTTTGGAAAAGATGCTCTATGTGGATACGAAGACTTGGCTACCCGATGACCTGCTGCTGAAAGCGGACAAGATGACGATGGCCAACTCCGTGGAGCTCCGGGTGCCATTCCTTGATCACAAGGTTCTTGAATTTGCTGCGGCCCTTCCGAGTCGATACAAAATTCGAGGATGGACCACCAAATACGTGGCGAAGAAAGCTCTGGAGACTCGAGTGCCGAGAGCGATTCTAGAGCGCCGGAAGGCGGGTTTCCCGGTTCCATACGAATCCTGGCTCAGAACTGACTTGCGGGATTGGTTGCACGGCATCCTGCTTGATCGAGAGACTTTGGCCAGAGGCTATTTCGAGAAGAGGTGCATCGAAGATCTTATCTCGATCGATCTCCGCGATGGCGGGTACTCCAAAGAACTTTTCTCTCTTGCGGTGCTGGAGTTATGGCATCGCGTCTTCCTTGAAGGGACTAAAACTCACCTGTCCCCATCCGCATCGGCGCCGCCTTATCGTCTTGTGACTCAGAGCCGAAGCGAATCTACGTAACTTTTTTCGCGGGCCTACGATTGAACTGGTTTGATGCCCAAAAGCCCGAAACTACTTTCATACGGCTCTTGCCAAGCCGGAGAAAGGAAAGAGAGTACATGAGCCAAGAAAGCAATCGTGTTCGGGTGTTGTACAGTTTCCCGCACAAGCTGGGCGCGGACAGGATCTGTTACACAGCCTGGCAACAGGTGAATGGCATCGCTGCGGTCGGCGTGGATGTTCTAGTCTTTCCTGGCGCTCTCAGCAAACCTGTACCCCCCGGCGTGAGAGTCCGGCCAACGCTCGCCAGAGGAAAGGTGCGCATCCCCTATAAGATCCTTGGCAGCATGCGCGCTTTCGCCCTCCACGACTATATTGTGTCTCGTCGAATCGAGAAGCTGGTTGGGAAAATTGATATTGTTCACACGTGGCCGCTAGGGGCACTGCGAACGCTTAAGGCCGCCGCAAAGCTGGGGATTCCCAGCGTGCTCGAAAGGCCTAATGCGCATACGCGTTTTGCTTACGAGGTGGTGCAGAAGGAATGCGAGCGCATCGGAGTTCCTTTGCCGCCCGGCCATGAACACGCCTATAACGAGGAGATCCTGCGCATCGAGGAAGAGGAGTATCAGCTCGCCGATCGCCTTCTTTGCCCGTCTGATTTTGTCGCAAACATATTCATCGAACAGGGTTTCCCGCCGGAGAAGCTTGCGCGACATCAATACGGATTCGATGAGAAGATTTACCATGCGAACGGCAGGCCACGGGACCCAAACTGTGGGTTTACGATGTTGTTTGTTGGCGGGGTTGCACCAAGAAAGGGTTTGCACTACGCTCTCGAGGCCTGGCTGAAATCTCCCGCTCATCGGGAAGGCAGCTTTCTAATTGCGGGGGAGTTCATACCGGGATACGCGGAAAAGCTTTCTACGATGCTTTCTGACCCCAGCATCCACGTACTGGGACACCGCAATGATGTGGCCGATCTCATGCGGAAAAGCGATATCCTGATCCTGCCGACGATTGAGGAAGGAAGCGCTCTCGTGACGTCGGAGGCCCGGGGGAGTGGGTGCGTCCTGCTTGTCTCGCAAGCGGCCGGCGCCATCTGCAAGCATATGGAGAACGCGCTTGTCCATCGCGTCGGCGACGTTGAGGCGCTCACGCAACATATAACCGCTCTGTACGAGAATCGCGCGCTTTTAGAAAAGTTGCGCGTTGCATCTCTGAGTACCGTACACGAAATCACATGGTCCGCGGCTGGGATGAAGCTTTTGCAAGTATATCGCGAGGTCATCGCGGCCCACTCCAAACAGGCGCTTCCTGAAGGCCGCCAACTTCAGACACCTGTCTCTTGAAGAAATGGCGGAGCATCGATGTGTCGAGATTCATCGAGCCCGCACACTATCAGACAATGAGTTTTTTTGAGATGGATGATGCGGTCCCAGATCCTACGCGGGTGAACGTTATTCCTCAACAATGCGTCGGGTTACGGCGCTAGGCTCTGCACCATGATGTGCACATCTCATGGAGTGTCGTCTGACAAGCTGAAAGCAGTAGAATCCTGACCTTTGAGTCCCTGGACTGTTGATAATAGCTCCGTGACCATGCATCAAATTGATCCGATCAAAGATCCGCGATGGGAAGTGTTTCTGGAGCGCCATCCGTGCTCCTCGGTCTTCCATTCCGCTGCCTGGCTCGCGGCGTTGCATAAGACTTATGGCTACGAGCCGGTCGCATATACAACTACGAGGCCGGGCACGGAGTTAGAGAATGGACTTGTCTTTTGCCGAATCGACAGCTGGCTGACGGGACGGCGCTTGGTGTCGTTGCCATTTTCGGATCACTGCCATCCCCTGGTAGACAGGCAGGAAAATCTGGTCTCCCTACTGCAAGGCTTACAACGCATTCAGGTGGACGAAAGATTAAAGTGCATCGAGATCCGGCCGCTGGAAAGCTCGACTATCGAGTGGGGAAACTTTGCTGCAGCAGAATCAGTTTATCTCCACAAGGTGGATCTTCGTCCCAGCCTGGAACAGTTGTTCCGTAATTTGCATAAAGATTCGATACAAAGAAAAATCCGGCGCGCCGAACGGGAGGGATTGATCTGTGAGGAGGGGAGGTCGGAAGCCCTGCTCAGCAAATTTTATCGATTGATGTTGCTCACTCGCCGTCGGCACGAACTTCCTCCCGCTTCCCTCGATTGGTTCCGGAATCTGGGGGTTTGCATGGGCGAAAAGTTTACAATCCGCGTGGCTTGTAAGAATGAGAGACCGATTGCTGCGGTTCTCATCCTCTCGCATAAGAATACGGTCGTTTACAAGTACGGCTGTTCCGACGCCGAGTTCCATAATTTCGGGGGGATGCCTTTTCTGCTCTGGAAGACAATCGAAAACGCCAAAAAGGAAGGCGCTGAGGAGCTTGACCTGGGAAGGTCAGATATAGACAATTCCGGACTGGTCCAGTTTAAGGAACGGTTAGGGGCCTCTCGATCAACGCTGACTTATGTAAAGTTCCCGGCGAGCCGTGCACGAAGCACAAGTGCAGGCTGGAAGATGCAAATCGCTAAACTAGTTGTTTCCTATTTGCCAGACCGATGTCTTATCACGGCAGGAAGGTTGCTCTATCCCCATATTGGCTGAAAGCTAGGGGAGGCACCCCCGCCGTAAATGTGACGAAGCATTCAGATGCCGAAAACCAGTGCTCTAGGAAGAAGTTCACATCCTTAGTATGAGAAGAAGTTTGGCATTTCCATGTCCTATGCCGGGAGTATCGAAAGCCATCTACGAGATAATATGAGCCTTACAAGTTACATGGAAGTGGTACTTGCCTTGCATTCATAAAGCTATCCGCTAGGTAGGCTATGCTCAATCGAGCCCTTATCGATCGATACAAATGCGCCGAGAGCGTCGCCACTTTTGGCTTAGCGGGTGCGCTGTCCGAGGACACGGGGTTCTTTCGCTTCGGGCAAGAGGCAATCTGCTATGGTCAATCTGCTTCCGGATTCCGGAGCATTCATCCCGCCGAATCTCTCTATGATGCAGCGCAGGACGTAAAGGTCGATGGGTCTATTCTCAAGTTGCCGTTTGACCCGGCGAAGGTAATTGATAATCTGCGTTTGGAGCGATACGCAACGAACTCAAACCACACCGGGTCCCGGCGCATCGCCAAGAAAGTTGTGCGAAGCGCTTACTACGCCCTGCGCCCGCTTATGTCCGTCGCTGTCCGCAAGCATTTTCAGAGACTGTATTTGCGTGGCTGGCAGAAAAAATTCTTCCCCCGCTGGCCGGTGGACCGGTCTGTGGAAGAGATACTCGAGAGACTTCTCGTGAGTTCGATGAAGGCTCAGGGGATTAATGAGATTCCCTTTATCTGGTTCTGGCCTGAGGGAGCGCCCGGTTGCGTGTTGATGACGCATGACGTAGAGACGACAGCCGGCCGGGATTTCTGTTCCCGGTTGATGGACATTAACGATTCCTTCGGTGTAAAGGCATCATTTCAAATTGTCCCCGAGAAGCGGTACTCGGTGCCCGAAGAATTTCTTGCGGACATTCGCGAGCGGGGATTCGAAGTCGCTGTCCAAGATCTCAATCACGACGGATATCTCTATTCTGATCGGGATGAATTCTTGCGCCGGGCAAAACTGATCAATCAATACGGCAAAGAATTTAGAGCTCGGGGTTTTCGAGCTGCCGTGTTGTACCGCAATCTCGACTGGCTCCCTGCCTTGGATTTCAGTTATGAAATGTCCGTTCCAAATGTCGCTCATCTGGATCCGCAGCAGGGTGGATGTTGCACTGTGTTTCCTTACTTTATCGGCGATATCCTTGAGTTGCCGGTGACGACAACGCAGGATTACCCCCTGTTCTACATCCTCCGGCAGAATTGCCTCACTCTCTGGAAGACACAAGTTCGCCTCATCCTCGAAAAATACGGTCTCGTCAGTTTCATCGTTCACCCCGATTACATCATTGAGGAAAAGAATCAGCAAACATACAAGGATTTGCTCGGATATCTCTCTCAACTACGCCGGGAGGAAAACGTCTGGACCGCTCTTCCCCGGGAAATCGACAGCTGGTGGAGAGCAAGAGCCCAGATGAGACTCGTCTCGGAAGACGGAAAATGGCGCATCGAAGGGCCGCAGAAAGAGCGGGCGCGCGTCGCATACGCGCGGCTTGAGAATGACCGCCTTGTGTATCACAAAGAGGGAAAATCTTAGCAGGTACCGAGGAAATGGATGTAGCGGCGTCCTTTGTTGCGGCATGCCGAGGCCAAAGCCCGCGACGAATCCGCGATCACTGTTCTAAACTCGCGCGCGCGTTTTCACCTTTTCTCCGCAGATTATTCGAGCCCGCATGAGCTTCCTTTTAAGATTCCTTCCGAGTAATGATTCGGCACAGAACAGATATCTCGCGAGAGTTCTTTGTTTGTAGTTGTTAAGATAGATCCAAATACAACCACGGAGGCACGATGGGAACGGTGACTACATTGGGGACGATCGAATCTTTGCTGCAGGACAAGAGAGTCGCGGTTTCCTTCACAGGGCTCAAGGATTACCCCACGGAGCTCCCCTTCGATCCTCCCGAGAGGTACCCCGAGTATGCCTTGAAAGGTGTTGACCCCAACAACGAGGTCTACGCCTGGGTCCGGGAAACTCTTCATAGGGCAGGCCTGGACCAGAAGAACTTCGGAACTCCCAATTGGAATCCCCTCGGCGACATCGTCCAGCCGGGCATGAAGGTGTTGATCAAGCCCAACACCGTCTCGCACATGCATGAGGAAAACAAGGAATATTTTTCCGTCATCATCCACCCGTCCGTCATCCGGCCGATGCTTGATTATCTTTGTATTGCTCTGAAGAATCAGGGAAAGATCACCATCGGGGATTCTCAGGTGATCTTTGGGCATTTTGAAGAGGCCATGGCGGCATCCCGGATCGACAAACTTCTCGTTTGGTATCGCCAGCAAACCTCCATTCCTATCGAGTGCATCGACCTCCGCACGGTCCGTGGCGTGCGGACGTGGATGTACGGCAAGTGGGCGCGCAAGAAAGTTGGCCAGGATCCTCTGGGTTACCAGACCGTGGACTTGGGGAAGGAAAGTTTCTTCAAGGATATCGATCCCAAGCGGCTCCGGATCGCGATCGCCAGTTACAAAAAGATGTACGAGCATCATTCCGAGGGTCGCCACGAGTATGTGTTCCCCAAATCCGTGCTGGAAAGCGACGCGATCATAAACATCCCGAAGTTGAAAACCCATCGGCGCACGGCGATCACGCTGGCCTTGAAAAACTTCATGGGGCTGCCCGCCTCCAAGGACAGCCTTCCGCACTTTCGCACGGGTTCTGTCGAGGAAGGAGGCGACCAGTACATTTATCCCTCCTGGCGGAAGCGGGTCTGCCTTGTTTTGCACGACCAGATCCAGACGCGGTCTTGGGTTCCCGTAAAGTTCATGTTCGCGGTGATCAAGAAACTCATTTGGGACACGCACAAGGTGATTCCCTTCAAGGACGACGTTTACGAGGCGATGTGGTACGGGAACGACACGCTCTGGCGGACCCTGTTGGATATAAACCGGATTGTTTTCTACGCGGATAAGAACGGCAAGCTGCGCGATACTCCGCAGCGCAAGTATTTCTGTTTGATTGACGGAATTGTGGCCGGCGAAGGAAATGGCCCGCTCTCGCCCAACCCCTTGGCGCCGGGCGTTTTGATAGCCGGTTACAATTCGGCTGCCATCGATGCGGTCGCGACCTCACTCATGGGATTTGACATTGATAAGATTCCCCTCGTCAAAAAGGCGCTGGAGGATGGCGAGCAAAAGAGGCCGATCTTCCGCGGAAATCGCGAGCAGATTGAAGTGATCGAAGGCGGTCGGGTCCTCAGCTTGGCAGAAATGCAAAAATCCGCAAATCTGAAATTCGAGCCGCATCCAAACTGGAAAGGGCAAGTGGAACGCAAATAGCGAGAACCCCGCTTGTGCGGGCGGACAAATAAGTTATGCGCCTTTCTCTTTTCGTCCGGAAATTCCAGAGAAACGTGGAAGACTATGGCTGGCCGGTTACTCTCAGAAAGAGTCTGGGTTACCTCTTCCAGACATTTTATGCCCATCAGGTTTACCGCATCTATCGAATCGACCTCACGGAGCCGCGCCCTTCTGCGCTGTGCGATGAACAGGGCCTGTCTTTTAGGATTCTCGATCCGGACGATCATCAGGCCATCTCGCAGATTGAGAAGGTTCACGAATGGCTTCAGGGCGGATTGAAAGAAAGCATCCGGGCCGGCGCCTTGTGCCTGGTGGCCCTGCAGGGCGAGAAGGTGGCGGGGTTTAACTTGATTGGGTTCGGCGAAGTGTTTATGCCACTGGTCAATAAGAAGCGGACCTTTCGCAAGGGTGATGCCTGGTCCGAACAGATTGCGGTGATGAAAGACTTCCGGCAATTGGGTCTCGGTTCTCAGCTCCGCTACAGGATTTTTGAGGAGCTTGGCAGCCGGGGGGTCAAGCGCCTTTATGGCGGCGCTCTCACTTCCAACGTCGGCTCGCTCAAATTGGCAAGAAAAGTGGGCTTCCGGGAAATCATCGATATTCATTACTTCCGAATACTGGGACGTGACATTTGGCGGTATAAGAAGGTGCAGCAGTGAGCTTTCTGGAGCACTTCAATGATTTCGTTGTCGGAAACATTACCTTTCCTTTGACGAACTACACGCTGAACAGAAGGGGGGTCCTGCGTCATTTCCACGAATTGAAAAAGTCCGAACGCTACCCGCAAGAACAATTGCAGGAGATGCAGCTCAGAAAGTTTAGAGAGCTGGTAAGGTATGCGGGTAAGCAGTGCCCATTCTACGCTGCCCGGTTCAAGGCAGCCGGGCTCCTGCCGGACGATATCAGGACACTGGAAGACGTCAAGAAGATCCCTCCCCTGACCCGCAAAGATGTGATGGATCACTGCCGCGAGCTTCTGGACACTCGCTACTGGCCCTCCATCCCCTTCGCGGATCGATCCACGCGAGGCCCCGGCCAGCCGGCGTCGTTTGCAAGGTTTCGCAAGCACAAGCTTGTGAAGAATACTTCGTCGGGTTCCACCGGTGCCCCAGTCACCTTTTACGAGGATGGAGCGATCACGGGCCGGAATTGGGCTTTGGAACTGAGATTGAAGGATTGGTTTGGCCATAAGCCCGGCGTGCGGGAGGCACGACTGGTCAGGATTTCAACGGATTACCTTCCAAACAGCAAGACCCTGTCGGCGAGAAAGCGCCTTTGGCACCAGTTGATTCTACCCGGGGTGAATCTGACGAATCCGGATTACGCGCTCTCCGTCGAGAAAATCAAGGAATTTCGGCCCAAGGTTCTCTGGGGATTCACTTCCGCGTTGACCGGGTTGGCCGATTACATTCGGCGGTCGAACCAAGACATGGCCTCTTGGCGCCCGGAACTTGCCATATCCTGGGCCGCTCCCCTCTACGAGCATGAAAAGGCTCTTCTCTCCAGCGTCTTTCATTGCGCGCAGACGAATATCTATGGCAGCCGCGAGGTGGGGCACATCGCTTTTTTCTGCCCCGAGGGCAGCTTGCACATCAACCAGGAAGATCTCCTCGTCGAGAGTCAACGGGATAACGGGGAAAGCGCCCCTGAACACCCCGGAGAAATTATCGTTACTACTCTCGATAGATCCCCCATGCCTTTCATCCGCTATCGGATGGGCGATATCGGCGAGGTGGCCCCCGGGAATTGCGCCTGTGGCCGGTCCTTGCTGGTCATCAAGAACTTCCTGGGACGAACCGGCGAAGTCTTTTACACCAGGGACGGCCGCATGATTTCCCCGAATTTCTGGATGCGCACGTTCATGGTTGGACGCCAAAGCCAGACGATCGAAAGATGGCAGGTCGTTTATCGCAAGGATCGCAGCATTCATTTGCGAATCGTGCCGCGTCCGAATTTCACCCCGGAGACAGAGGCCGATATCCGGCGCCATCTGGAAAAAAACCTTTCGACAGCAACACCCGTCGATTTTGAATATGTTTCAAAGATCGAAAAGCATTCCTCCGGGAAAGAGATGCTGATTATTAACGAAAGCAATCAACCTTAGGGGACACCCGATGCGCGTGGATATTCTCGAGGAAAGCAGGAAGGCGGATTGGGATCGCTTTGTCGACACGAACCCAAACGTGATTGCCTGGCATAGCTACTATTATTCATCCGTGCTCAAGAAGATGTATAACCTGCCCTTTTATCCGCTTGCCGCGTATGACGGCTCTGCGCTCTGCGGGATCTTGCCCCTGTACCTCAGTGATACCTTTCGCCGCGGCAGAATCCTGATGTCCGTTCCCTATTTCGTGGCCGGGGGCATTGTGGCCATGAACCAAGAGGCGGAGCAGTTGCTGCTCAAGAGGGCGATCGAATTGGGAAAGGAAACCAGCGCCGCCCACATCGCCCTGCGGCAATACAAGATCAAAATCCAGGGCGAACTTTTGACCGATGACAGCTATTACAATCGCGAGCTGGCGCTTACCGAAGACCTCGCCCAGATCTGGAAGAGCATCAGCGATACGAACAGATCCAAGGTGGAGGAAGCGAAGAAACACAGCACGGTCCTGGAATATCCTTCCTCGGATCTCGACACCTTTTACAAACTTCTCCTCCACGACCAGCATGGACAGGGCCTGCCCTGCGTCAGCCGGCGCTGGGTCGAGCTTCTCCTCGGAACCGGAACCTATCAAATCGCTCTCTTGAGGCAACAAGGGACCCTGGTTGCGGCCACTCTGGCGAAGTGCTTCAAAGACACGGTTTCCTTCCCCCTGACCTGCCTGCCCAGGCATGACGAGCAAGGCGAGCTCTTTGCCTATGATCTTTACTGGAAGCTGATTACGAATCTGGCGGGCGAGGGAGTTCACATCTTTCATTCCGGGCGGATTCCACAGGGGGATGTGGCTCCCTCTTACCGTCTGGGCTGGGGCGGCACAAAATGTACCTACTACTATCAATCCCCCGGTGTCGCTAAGTCCCAGGCGCAGCAGACAAACACGCGCGGGGCGAAGAGGTCCCTGTTCGAATCAGTATGGAAGAAAACTCCTCTGAGTCTGGCAAAAACGCTCGGCCCTGTGATCGTCAAGCAGTTCCCGTAGACCGGCCGGAGGCTAGGGTGCCGGGTCCGTTACTGCTGCCAGCGGGTTGGGCTCATCCGGCTGCACGCGGATGGCGACTCGCCTGCCCATCAGGGTTTGCCGGATGATCCGCGGTGTGACACTCAGAACCATCTTGAACGGATGAGTCTTCCAGTAAGCCCGGTACACGCGCCAGACTTCGCGCTTTTCTTCGAGAATCGTGGCCGTTCCGGCAATCACCGGACCTTCGGCGCTCCCGAGATGGCAGAGCACGCGCGGATTGCGGCGCACGCGCGCTACTTTGTGCGTATCCGACGGTGTGATGAATTCAATGCAGCCGGCGGTTACAATGGACCACACCTCCGTCGTCCTCAGTTCGCCGGAGGCCTTGTACGAGCCGAACCAGACCATGTATTGCTTTAGGGCGCGTTCGATATCGGGTGTCATGACGGACGGGTTCACGAAGATGAACGCCATCTTAGGTGTTTGCAGGAGGCCTTGGCAAGGAAGCGCAGCTGCCTGGCTCGCTGAATAGCCTTGCAGGGTTTGGGCCGCTCACCCGCTTTGCGCGCCCGGTTACAGAACCCGGAAACTCCCCATGACTCCTCCTTCCTCCCCATCCGCTGAAATCATCTCGTGGAGCGCTGCGGAAATCGCCAGGCTCGTGGCCTCCGGCGCACTTTCAGTGCGCGATGTGGTGGACGCGCACATCCGGCGCATCGAAGCAGTCAATCCGAGTCTGAACGCCGTCGTTGTCCCGTTGTTCGAATCGGCCAGGGCTGAAGCGGCGGCTCTCGATTCTGCGCGGGCCCGCGGCGCGCTGACTGGCCCGCTCTGCGGTGTGCCGCTGACCGTGAAGGAAGCGTTCGAGGTTGCGGGCACTCCCAGCACCATGGGGCTGACCGAACGTGCTGCGCACTGCGCCTCGGCCGACGGCATTCTCGTGGCCAGGCTCCGCCAGGCGGGCGCCGTCCTGCTTGGCAAGACCAACGTGCCCTTGCTCATGAAGGGTAATGAGACCTCCAACCCGCTCTACGGCCGCTCCAATAATCCCTGGAACCTGGACAGAACGCCTGGAGGCTCCTCCGGCGGGGAAGCCGCTATTCTGGCTGCCGGCGGTTCGGCCCTGGGGCTCGGCTCCGATTATGGCGGCAGTCTGCGCCTGCCGGCCCATGCCTGCGGCATTCATGCTTTGAAGCCGACCTCCGGACGGTTCACAATGCGCGGTTACGCGCGCTTCCGTTTCGGCCAGGAAGCGATCCTGCCGCAGCCCGGTCCGTTGGCCCGAAGCGTCGAGGATCTGATTCTAGCCATGCGCATTCTGGGAGCACCGGGGCAGGAGGCTGTCGACGAAAGCATTCCTCCCGTGGCGCTCGGCGACCCGGCGGCCGTAGATATGAAGAGGCTCCGCGTGGGCTTCTACACGGACAATGGCATTCTGACTCCGGCGCCCGCTCTGCGGCGTGCCGTGCTCGAAGCGGCCAGCGCTCTGCAGGAGCGCGGTGCCGAAGTCGAGCCCTGGCAGCCTCCGGATACCGCCGAGGCCTGGGAAATCCAGCTCCGTCTGATCTGTGCGGACGGCATGGCCAGCTACAGGAAGGCCATGGGCGGAAGCCAGTGGAATCCGGCCCTTCGCCGGAGCTTGCGCGCCGCCGCTCTGCCGGGATTTGTTCGCGATGCAATCCGCGTATCACTCCGGCTCGCCGGACAGCATCATTACGCCGAGCGCCTGCGCCGCAGGGGCGGCATCTCGGTCGAAGAATATTTTCAGCTTGTCGAGCAGCGCTCGAATTACCGCAGAAGGTTTCTCTCCTCTCTGGACGCCGGGCGATTCGATGCGCTCTTATGCCCCCCGGATGCGCTGCCCGCCGGGCTCCACGGGAAGAGCTTCTTGGTGGGTGATGGGCAGAGCTACGCCGGCCTGTACAATCTGCTCGGTCTGCCGGCCGGCGTGGTCAGCACGACGAGGGTTCGCCCGGGAGAGGAATCCGATCGGCCGGCGACTCGGGATGTCGCGCGGCGCACCGCCCGCGAGGTGGAGAAAGGCAGCGCCGGACTGCCCGTTGGCATCCAGGTCGTGGCCCGGCACTGGCGGGAGGACCTCGTTCTGGCTCTCATGGCCGCCCTGGAAGACCATTTCCGGCGCCTTCCGGACTACCCTGCCAGACCACCCATTTGATTTGACCAACTTATGTCTAGCCCCTGCCTTCAGGAGCTCCTCGGAACTCTGTGTTTATGGGAGAGGGCAGGGAAGGGCCGGGCCAAATTGGTCAATGCTTTTCCACTTTTTCCAAAGGTGATTCCCTCTTGCGGGTCTAAACGCAGTGTTGTATCTAAGTTATTTAAATACAGGTAGATACAGAAGCTTCCAGCTTCTGGACCGGATTCATTGTGGCGAGACAATTGCTCCCTTCCGGGCTGTTAACGTTCGCGCTGGCCTCTTCTGAAATTTTGCTTCTAGGCCATCTGTTCGCGAATAGACTATTTTGATTCCGTAAGATTCGTGGTATTCGCTAGTCATAGGAGACACCCATGAAAGGCGTTGTACTCGCAGGGGGTTTGGGCAGTCGCTTGAATCCGCTCACCAAGGTGACCAACAAGCATCTGCTCCCCATCTATGACAAGCCTATGATCTATTACCCCATTCAGACTCTCGTCAATGCCGGCATCCAGGACATCCTGGTGGTGACCGGCGGCAAGAACGCCGGGGAATTCCTGCGCTTACTGGGGAATGGCAAGGATTTCGGTCTCAAGCACGTGAACTACACCTACCAGGAAGGCGAGGGCGGGATCGCCCACGCGCTGGGCCTGGCCGAGTTTTTTGCGGATGGCGAGCCCATCTGCGTCATCCTCGGCGACAACATCATCGAAACCAACGTTTGTCATGCCGCGGATGCTTTCCGCAAGCAGGGCAGAGGCGCGAAGATCATCCTCAAGCAGGTCACCGATGCGGACCGCTTCGGCGTCGCGGAGATCCAGGGTGACCGCATTATCGGCATTGAAGAGAAGCCTAAGGCGCCGAAATCCGATCTGGCGGTGATTGGAATTTATTTCTACGACGCCACCGTTTTCGAAAAGATCCGCCGCCTGAAGCCCTCCGGCCGCGGCGAGCTCGAAATCACCGACGTGAACAATTTCTATATCGAGGAAGGCACGCTCAGCTACGACAAGCTGGATGGCTGGTGGACTGACGCCGGAACGTTTGAGTCGCTCCTCCGGGCGAACAATCTGGTGGCCGAAACCGGCGCGAACAAGATGACCGGAAACACCGTGCCCACCGTGCCCGTCAAGGTTTGGGAAAAAGCGCGATGAATCTCTTCGTCACCGGTGGCGCCGGCTTTATCGGCTCGAACTTCATCCGCTACGTTCTTTCCCTCAATCAGGGCCATCGTATCGTCAATTACGACAAGCTCACCTACGCCGGAAACCTCGCAAACCTCGCCACCATTGCCGGGAATCCGGATTACCGCTTCGTCAAAGGGGATATCTGCGATACCGCCGCGGTCGAGGCGGCCATGGCTGGCTGCGACGCCGTAGTCCATTTCGCCGCCGAATCTCATGTGGACCGCAGCATCTACGAACCGGCTCCGGTCATTGAAACCAATGTCACCGGAACCTTCATCCTCCTCCAGGTAGCGCGCAAAATTCAGATCGCCCGCTTCCTCCATGTTTCCACGGATGAAGTCTACGGCGACATGGCTCCCGGCGCCTTTGCCGATGAGAATTCGCCTTTGCAGCCCAGCAGTCCGTATTCCGCCTCCAAAGCGGCCTCGGATCTCCTGGTTCGCTCCTATGCGCGCACCTATGCCTTCCCCGGCATCATCACCCGCGCTTCCAACAATTACGGCCCCTTTCAATTCCCGGAAAAATTCCTCCCCCTGATGATTACCAATGCCCTGGATGGCAAGCCCCTCCCGATCTATGGCGATGGAAAGCAGCAGCGCGATTGGCTGCACGTCGAAGATCATTGCCGGGGCATTCTGGCGGTTCTCGAGCGTGGCCGCATCGGCGAGGTCTACAACATCGGTGGCCTCGACATCGAAGAGAACCTGACCATGGCACGGCGCCTGCTGCGCGTCATGGGCCAGCCGGAAAGCCTGCTCACCTATGTGAAAGACCGTCCCGGCCACGACCGCCGCTACGCCCTGGACTGCAGGAAAATCGAAGCCGAACTCGGCTGGAAAGCCTCCGTCTCGCTCGAGGAAGGCCTGCGCCAGACGATTGCCTGGTACCGCAACAACGGCGAATGGCTCGCCGGCGTGCGTGGCGGCGAATACCGCTCCTACTACGCCAAGTATTACGAAAATCGCGACTCTTCTCTCCACGCCCTTGCGCAGTTAAAATCCGCGCGGGAACTGTGATCTCGGAAGACCTGAGTTTCTCCGGGGCCTTTTGAAAAGACACGGTTCTTGGCTGGGCCGGAGCCTTCCTGGCCCGGTCTGGAAGACAAAATTGCTCGTTGGATTGCCCCGGAACTTCCCCCAAGACCCGCAGGCCCTCAGGAAGGACTGAGGTAAGGGACGATACCTCGGCCCTCTAGATAAGCGCCCATTCGCTGCGCCGGGATGGTCGCGCTTATTCTTTTTCGCGCGTGGTTGCCGGTGCCGGGTGGGAAGAAGCGATGCGGAACTTCGAGAGCACTTCGCCAAGGTTTTGCAGGAATTCTTCGGAATTGTAAATGTCGTTGGCGTGGTCGGCGCGCGTTCCACCCGCCGGCGCGATCGGCGCAACCTCGTCAAGCTGGAAGTCGCGCGCGACGTCGTCCACGATCTTTGCTTCGATCGTTCGCTGCTGGTCGACGTACGCACTGATCAGCGCGTGCTCGCAGAGCAGATTCACTACGCGTGGAATTCCCATGGAATAGTGGTGGATGGTTTCAATCGCCTGCGGGCTGAAGATGGCTTCGCCATCGGCCGCGGCCCCCGCGATGCGCAGTCGCTCTTGGATGTAGTTGCCCGTCTCTTCTTTCGTAAGCGGGGCGGTCTTGCAGCGCAGCGTGATGCGCTGCCGCAATTGCCGCAATTGCGGCAGTTTCAGCCGCTCTTCCAGCTCCGGCTGCCCGGACAGTACGATCTGCAAAAGCTTTTCCGTCGAGGTCTCCAGGTTGGTCAGAAGGCGAATTTCTTCCAGCACCGGATGCGTCAGGTTTTGCGCTTCGTCGATGATCAGAACTACCGTCTCGCCCGCGCGGTAGCGTTCCAGCAGCCAATGGTTCAGTTTCATCAGCTGCTGGCTCTTGGACTGCGATTCACAGGGGATATCGAATTCCGCAAGGATGAAATCGAGCAGCTGGTCCGTGTTCATCTGCGAATTGAACAGGAACGCCGTACGCGAGCGCTGTTGGTGCAGCCAGTCGAGCAGCCGGTTCACCAGCGTCGTCTTGCCCGTGCCGACCTCGCCGGTAAGGGTAATGAACCCTTTGCGCGTCTCAATGCCGTACATCAGCCCCGTCAGCGCTTCTTCTATCTCCTTCGTGAGGAAGAGGAAACGCGGATCCGGGTTGACGTTGAAAGGGTTTTCTTTTAGCTTGAAAAAAGTCTTGTACATGGTCTCCGAACTCGTACTGCCGCTCCTGCGCTATTCTACCTGAAGCACAACAGCCCTCCACCTGTAAACGCCGCTCCCGTTCGGCATCGCATCCCGGAGATGTTCAGGGGGCAATTGCGGTCTAGCGGATCACGAACGGCCGCGTGTGCCACTGAAATCCCAGCGAGATCTGGTGCTGCGTGAAGCTGGTGCTGCAATTTCCCGCTGCGCAGACAGGCAATTGCGAAACCTGGATCCGGGCTGTATATCCGAAGGACAGGCTGGCATTCCGGCCCAGGGGCCGGCTAAGCCCGGCGCCAGCGAACCACGTGTCATAACCCTGCCCATTGGCGGTTACCAGAGCGTGGTTGCGCGCATATCCGAAGTTGCCTTGCATCTGCCACTCCCTGCTGATCTGGCGGTTGGCATCCAGGCCCACGCGATCCGTGCTCGACCCGATCAGCGCGCCGCCCCCGTTGCTCACGCCGTGGTCATAACTCAGCGACAGGCCGCCGCGCTTGAAACCGTAGGAGAGGGAAGCCCCTCCCGACACGGAAAGCGTGTCGCTGATATTGCCGATCGGAATGCGGAAGGTGGTCAACTCCGGACCGCCGGACACTTGCAGTGCCAGGCGCCCCGTAATCTTGCGGCCGTAGACGAAGTGGAACGAGTGATCGCCAAGGGCCTGCGGAAAACCCGCGAAGTGATAGGCGCTGAACCGGTACACTCCACCGAGCTGGTCCTCACTCGTCAGCGCGTAGTCATAACCCACATTCCCGTTCACATTGTCGCTCTCGATATTCCCGGCTTCCACAAAACGCAGAATCCCATAGGAACCTGCAACCGTGAGCGTTCCGCGCCGGCTGAGCGCATAGCTGGCCTGCGTCGCAAAGGCGTTGCTGTAGCGCGGGCCCGCCGATGTCAGGATGCTTTGGTTGGGCACATAGCTATTCTGTAACCCGGGCAGGGAGCCGCCGAGAGAGCCTCCGATTCCCGGAATGCTGAGATTCGCGGCTCCCCCAAAACCGAACTGCGCTTCCGGCAAATAGGAGAATTGGTCCAGGAACAGCACTTGCCATCTTTGCCGCTGGAATACCTGCACCAATCCAAGCTGGTGAAAATAGCCGTTGCCCTGGGCGCTGTTCGTGGAAAAAAGTCCGCCGCCCGAATAGTTCATCGACAACTGGGCATGGCTCCAGGCTTCCAATAGGCTGAGGTTCCCGGCCACATAACTATTTGCAGTCCAGTCCCCGGAGCTGGCTTGATTGAGCGCAAAATTCTGCGTCGTATTCCCGTACTGCAAGCCAGGCACCCAGTAGCTGTGCCGGAACTGCGCAGAGCCCAGCGTTGGAGTTTGCACTCCGGTCAACGGGCGATTGTCCGGCTGCAGTTCGTTGGCGGGGGTCTGCTCGGCATCGTCCTGGCCCATGCCAATCAGCAGCGGGGCCTTCGCGGCGGGTTTCGGCTGCGTCTCGTCTTCCTGCGCGCGCGCGCGCGGCGCCCCCAGAGCCAGTGCCGCGAGCACCGCCAATCCTGACAGCAATGCTTTCGAATGTTTCATGGCCACCCTCTACGGCACGACGATTATGTCGCCGGACTGCAGCATGATGTTCTGCTCCGGTTTGCGGCCCTTCACCACTTCCTTGTAGTTGAAGGGGATCTTCTCCTGTTTCCCGTTCACCGTGCGCAGCACATAGATATCTTTGATCCTGGCAAATTGCGTGAAGCCGCCGGCGCTCGACAGCGCCTGCAATACGGTCATATCTGGCAACAGTGGTAACGCCCCCGACCGCAATACTTCCCCGTTGATGTACACCCGCCGGCTGTTGATCTCCGATACGCCCACAGTCACCTGCGGGTTGGTGATGAACTTTTTCAGCCCCTCGCTGATCACGCTGGCAAGCTGCGTCGGCGTCAGCCCTGCGGCCTGCACGTCATTCAGCAGCGGCAAAGAAATCTTTCCGTCCGGCCGCACCGGAACGGTGCGCGAAATCTCCGGCTCCTTCCACACGTCGATGCGCAGTACGTCTTGCGGGCCAATTTTGTAAAGGGCCTCAGTCCCGGTCGCCGCTTCGGCGCTGGCCGTTTTTCCGCCCGCTTCTGTCTTCGTTGCCGCGGCCTCCGGCTTGTCCGGTTTTTGCGCCTGCCCAGCCGCGAAGATCAGCCACAGCCCCATGAGAAGACTGCTTGTCAGACTCATCTTTCCTTCTCCCTGTTACTCGTCGCTCGTTGTGCCCTGCACGCCGATCAGCTTGATTTTGTAGAGCAGCGATTTGTAGCTGATCTGCAGTTCCTGCGCTGCTCGCTTGCGGTTCCAGTGCGTGCGCTCCAGCGCCTGCAGAATCAACTCCCGCTCCGCCCGCCGCGAAGCCTCCCGCGAGGCCGCTTTCAAGGAAAACAGGGGCGCCCCGTCGTTCGTTTTGCCGGCCTTCCGGGGAGCTGTGCGCAGATCGTCCAGCGCCACGCCGGCATCTCCGATGGCCACGATCTTCTTCGCCACATTTTCGATCTCGCGGATGTTCCCCGGCCAATCGTGGGCGGTCAGTAATTCCAGTGCCTCCGGGCCCAGGACTGGCGGGTCGCGCTTCAATTCGCCGGAGTATTTAGTCAGAAAATACTGTACCAGCGCCGGAATATCCTCTTTCCGCTCGCGCACCGGCGGCAGCCGCAGGTGCACCCCATTGATCCGGAAATACAACTCCCTCCGAAAACGCCCCTTCTCGATCTCCTCTTCCAGATTCCGCGAGGTGGTGGAAATCACGCGTGCCGTCACCTCGTTCTCGCCACTCTTCTCCGCGCCATCGGGGAGCAGAGAAAGCAGCAGGCGCTGGCAGGCCGGATCCAGTTCCTCCACGCCGTCCAGGAGCAGTGTCCCGCCCTCCGGAGCGCCATTCACGAGCTGTGTTCCTTCCTGAATTTGCCGCAGCAAACGCCCCGGCTCCAGAGTCGCGCAGTTCAGTTTTCTCAGCGGCCTTTGCCCAGCGCCAGAGAGCCGGTGAATCAGTCGGGCATAGACCTCTTTGCCCGTGCCGCTCTCTCCTTGCAGCAGAACGGGGATTTCCGTACGCGCAATCACGGCAACCACGGCATTCAGGGCTTGCATGGCGGCACTCTGGCCGTAAACCATATCGGCCAGCGGTTCGAGAATGTGGCTCGTTGGTGTGCTCATGCGTCTCTGGCTAGCATCTTCCCCCGGTCCTTGGACCAGCTCAGCCGATGCTCTGGACACGCTACCGGCAAAGGTAGGGGAGCAAGTTCGCTACCAGAGAACAAAGATATGGATACTCTGCAATCTGCCACTAACTAATTGCAAATAAATAAGTTAACATTTCCTGATCCTCTCCCAGTCAATTTCCGGATGTTACTGGAGTCCCCATTTTCTTCCACCAAGTGGCAAACTATTTACCCTACCCATCGCTGCTACGCTGCCTTTCTCGATATCAGATTCTCGCTATCCAAATATCTTGCAGAAAATAAATGGCTTAGGCAAATTCTTAAGAACATGCCACTGGTCATTCTTGCAATTGACTGAGGGACCACACAAGACGTTCTATGCCTGACAGACCCTTGAAGGGAACAGGTCGGAGGAATTGGAGCCGGAAAAACCAACCCCTCTCTCAATTCGGAGCGGGGTTCTTGAAAGTCATGGTGCGGTGTGCTAAATCGCTTATTTCGTTGGTCTAGAGACGCAAACGCGCAAGACCTGCCAGGGCCAGCAACCCAGCGCCAAGCAGGGTCAACGAAGCGGGCTCAGGAACCGCGGTCGTCTGGGAGACGATGAGGCCATCGAAACTCCCGTTGGCGTTCGGACCGTACTCCGCCCCAATGTGAACGCTGCCATCGGCAGCGATCAATGAGGGGTCGATTGCATCGAAGGTCCAAGTCCAAGTGTAGACCCCATTCTGCGCGATAAGGAGTGAGGTCAAGGGTGACGCCGAAGCGCAGACAAAAGCTCCGGAATTAACACCGCAAGTCCCGCCAGAACTCAAACTGCCAGTAGTGGCTGTCCAACCGGTCGAAGGAAAGGCCGTCAGAGACAACCCAGTGATGTTTCCGCTGGATGTGAAGCCGAGGTCCACGGCCGTGATGTAATCGTTGGATGACGTCGGCACCCCGTTGATTGTAATGGTCAGGCTCGCCGAGGTGGTCGTTATGTCAAAGGCATACGTCGCACCCGGACAGTTCCCGCCACCGCCACAATCCGTCAAGATCAAGGTACCTACTGTATCCGCCATGGCCGGCGCTGTGCAAAAGAGGACCATAATAGTGAGGCCCAGTACTGCCAAGACCTTCCGAATCATCATACGATCCCCCTGCTTCTATCTGAACGTACACCAAGATATGCGAACGTAATTACTGCAATCAGTGGGCCATCAAAGCCGATAAACCTCCCATCGAGAGATCCTCGTAAATCCTTTATCATCAATTGCCTATAGGTAGATGATAAATCGGAAAAAAGGTTCGTGATCTTCCCTCGGAAGGTGGAAGAAAATTTGTGCACATTTCGGGATTTTCTCTATCGTTTCTGTACATTCTCTGCATACCAACTTCGCTGATTTCAGGATAACCACCCAAGGCCAGACTTGGCGCCGCTTCCGAAACGGCGATCCGGATTATCCCCAACGACATCGTTTCCGGAGGGCTGCAGCCTGCGCTTACTGGACATGGACTCGATCGGCCTTTATGGTTTACGCGTTTCCAGTTTTCTGGAGACGCGCAGATCCATTCGCGCGGATTTTGCCCTTGTTCATGCCGGATAACTTCTAATCTACTGAGCGAATACACCCATTTTTTCCCCGGGCGCTTTCCCTGCTATAGTGAATGTTCGTTGACCGCTCTGCGGTCACAGTTGGAGTTGACCGCTTTACGGTCGCAATTGCCTTAGCAACGCCGGCACGGCCGCTTTCCGGGCGGTGCCCCAGCCTCGAGGAGAGAGACGCACTCCATGGCCACGGACCGCAAACCCGAATTCTTCAAGGGCGCGCAGTTGAATGTCGGCATCATCGGCTGCGGCTATGTGGGTCTGCC